>JAYSLR010000578.1:0-4543 GCA_043725365.1 Rhizobacter sp.
GCGATTCCCGCGGTGATCGCCTACAACCGCTTCGCGCGCGACATCGACCGCACCGCGATCCAGCTCGAGACCTTCATCGAGGAGTTCTCGAACATCCTGCAGCGCAACGCCGGCACCCCGGCCGCCCACTGATGAAGCCCGCACGCTCACTTCGTTCGCTGCCCCCCGAGGGCGCGCAGGCTTCCGGGGGCCACGCAGGGGCCTCTTCGTGGCCCTTGACGGCCCGGCGGGAGGCCTGAGATGCCCGCCGTCAGCCACCGCGGCAGCGGCTCGCGCCGCCGCACGATCAACGAGATCAACATGGTGCCCTTCATCGACGTGATGCTGGTGCTGCTGATCATCTTCATGGTCACCGCGCCGCTGATCACCACCGGCGTCGTCGACCTGCCCAGCGTCGGCGCGAGCTCGAAGCGCCCCGACCACGTGGTCGAACTCGTCGTCGGCAGCGACGAGCGCGTCAAGCTGCGCGTCGACGGCAAGGACGGCGCGGCGATCGCGCTGCGCGACCTCGCGGCGCGCGTCGGCGAGGCCCAGGGCGGCAATGCCGCCACGCCGGTCGTGATCTCGGCCGACCGCGCGGTCAAGTACGAGAGCGTCGTGAAGGTGATGGACACGCTGCAGCGTGCCGGCGTGCAGCGCGTCGGCCTGTCGGTGAAGAACGGCAAGAGCTGAGCCGGGCCATGGACAGCCGCCCCACGAGCGCCGCGGGCCGCGACCCGTTCATGCCGCAGCCGCCGAAGGTGCGCGGGCGCGCGATCACGCTCGCGGTGCTGGCGCACGTGCTGCTGATCCTGGCGATCGCGTTCGGCGTGAACTGGCGCAGCTCGGAGCCGACGACGGTGGCCGCCGAGCTGTGGTCGGCCACGCCGCAAGCCGCCGCGCCGCGCGCGGTCGAGCCGCCGCCGACACCGGCCCCGGAGGTGAAGAAGCCGGAGCCGGTGGTCAAGCCGCCCGCGCCGGTGGCACCGCCGAAGCCCGCACCGGCCCTGCCCGACCCGCAGATCGCGATCGAGAAGGCCAAGCGCGAGGAGGCCAAGCGCGCCGCTGCCGAGCACGAGCAGCAACTGAAGGCGAAGCGCGACCAAGCCGAGCGCGAAAAGGCCGAGCGCGCCGAGGCCGAGCGCCAGAAGCGCGCGAAGGACGAGCTGGCGCAGAAGAAGGCGGCCGCCGAGAAGGACAAGGCGGACAAGGCCGAGGCCGCGCACCTCGCCGCGCTGCGCGATCAGCAGATGAAGCGCATCCAGGGCATGGCCGGTGCGACCGGCGCCCAGAACGACACCGGCACCGCGTTGCGCAGCAGTGCACCGTCGGCCAGCTACGCCGGCCGCATCATGGCGCGCATCAAGCCGAACATCGTGTTCACCGACGTCATCGACGGCAACCCGATGGCCACCGTCGAGGTCAAGCTCGCGCCGGACGGCACGATCGTCGCGAAGCGCCTCGTCAAGAGCAGCGGCGTCAAGTCGTGGGACGACGCCGTGCTGCGTGCGATCGAGCGCACCGAGGTGCTGCCGCGCGATGTCGACGGCCGCGTGCCGCCGCCGTTCCAGATCGACTTCAGGCCGCGCGACTGATCCGTCAGTCGCCGGACGCGACCACCGCTTTCAGCCAGGAGTCGCGCAGCGCGTCGGCAAGCCAGGCGGCGAAGTCGAACGCGTCGCCGGCACGCTCAAGCGCGGCGGCGAGATCGGCGCCGGCGAGCAGGTCCTGCGTCCAGTCGGCGCGCTGCGGATCGAGCCGGTACGCGACCGCGCGCCAGCCGCGCCGCGCCACCAGCACCGATTCCCCGCGCCGCTGTGCAATCGCCTCGCGCACGGCCGCGAAGGCGCGCTCGGCGGCCTCGCCCTCCAGTTGGTGGGCGTGGTGGATCGTCGCGATCGGCCACGGCGAGCGCAGCAGCGAACTGCCGGGCATCAGCTCGAGCCGCAGCCGCGCCGGATCGGTCGATTCGAGCTGCGCCAGCGACGCCGCATCGACCGCCGCGTCGGCCGCGCGCTCGCAACGCTGCAGCGCGAGGTCCAGGCGCGCGCCGTCGGCGAGCCAGGGCCACGGCGCCAGCGCGGCCTGCGAGGCCAGCCAGTCGGGCAGGGCCTCGCCCCACTCCGCGAGGTCGCCGCGGCGCGGCGCGTCGGCGTGCCGGAACGCGCGCGTGAGGCGCGCAAAGTCGTCGGCGCCGAGCATCGCCCGCACGGTCGCGAAGGTCGATCCCAGCGCGCGCGCGGCGATCGCCTCGGCGTTCGCGCGGTAGGCCTCGAGCCCGCGCGCCGCGCGCGAGCCGGTCTCGCGCAGGCCGGCCAGCCCGGGCGCGCCATCGGCCAGCGCCGCGAGCAGGGCCTGCTGACGCTGCGCCTCGTTCATGCCGACGCCACGCTCGCCGCGATCGCCGCCGCCTGCGCCGCCTCGCCGAGCAGCACGTCGAAGGCCGGCAGCTCGGTGTCCCATTCGACCAGCGTCGGCACGGCGGCGCCGAAGCGACGCAGCGCGTGCTCGTAGAGCGACCACACCGCCGGCCGCACGTGGCTGCCGTGGTCGTCGATCACGATGCCGTCGGCCTGCGCATAACCGGCGAGGTGGATCTCGCCGACGATGGCCGCGGGCAGCGCGTCGACGAAGGCGCAACAGGCCGCGAGCGGATCGGCCGCACCCGCATTCAGCGCATTGACCATCAGGTTGTTGACGTCGAGCAGCATGCCGCAGCCGCTGCGCCGGCACAGCTGCGCGAAGAACTCGGGCTCGCCCATCGAATCGTCGGCGAACGAGACGTAGCTCGACAGGTTCTCGACCAGCATCGCGCGGCCGAGCCGTTCCTGCACGCGCGAGACGTTGGCCACCATGATGGCGAGCGCGGCGTCGGTGAACGCGATCGGCAACAGGTCGTTCGCGTGCACGACCGGGCCGCCGGGCACGGCCGGGGCACGCGCGAAACAGGCGTGGTCGGAGACCCGCGCCGGCTCGACGGCCTGCACGAGCCGGGCGAGGCGGTCGAGATGCCAGGAATCGAGGCCGGCCGCGGAACCGAGCGCGAGCCCGACGCCGTGCAGGCTGAGCGCGTAGCGTTCGCGCGCCTGGCGCAGCACGGCCAGTGCCGCGCCGCCGTCGGCGAAGAAATTCTCGGAATGGACCTCGACGAAGGCCAGCGCAGGGGCGGTGTCGATCAGCGCCGCGTAATGAGGTTGGCGCAGGCCGATGCCGGCAGGCATCGCCGACGCTGCGCCCGCGCCCATCACTTCTTCGCGATCAGCGCCCTGGCCTCGTCTTCCGACTTGCCGCCGATCTTCGCGCAGGTGCCCTTGGCGACGTAGTTCCACTCGTCGGGCGCCATCGCGTTCTTGTTCTGGCCGGCGCAGGAGTGGCTGCCCGACAGGTTGGCGCAATCGTTGGTGCCGGCCTTGGCGATGCCGAAGCACTTCTCCTTCTCCTTGCTCGGGTCGGCGGCCTGGGCCGCCGACAGGGCACCCATCGCGAGGACGGAAGCGAGGGCACGGGAGGCGATCAGTCGCGCATTCACGGTGAGGATCTCCCTTGATTGACGAGGCCCGGCGTGTCGAGCCCCTGGGCCGGCCGCCATTGTCGATCGACGACACCGCCGTGTCGAAAAATCCCTGCGCCGCCTGACGCGCCGCGGATGCATCGACCCTCAGGCGGCGCCGCAGCCGCCGCCGCCGGGCGTCTCGATCACGAACACGTCGCCCGGCGCCATCTCGACCGAACCGATGTGGTCGAGCGCGACGACGCTGCCGTCCGCACGCTCGACGCGGTTGATGCCCGGTCGGCCCGCTTCGCCGCCGGCCAGGCCGAAGGCGCCGTGGTGACGCCCGTTCGACAGGATCGACGCGGTCATCGCCTCGAGAAAGCGCACCCGGCGCACCCCGCCGTCGCCGCCCCGGTAGCGGCCCGCGCCGCCCGAGCCCTTTCGGATCTCGTAGCTGTCCAGCCGCACCGGGAAGCGGAACTCCAGCACCTCCGGGTCCGTCAGGCGCGAGTTGGTCATGTGCGTCTGCACGACCGAGGTGCCGTCGAAGCCGCCGTTCGGGCGCCCGGCCGCGTCGAACGTCAGCCCCGCGCCGCTGCCGCCGGAGATCGTCTCGTAGTACTGGTGGCGCGCGTTGCCGAAGGTGAAGTTGTTCATCGTGCACTGGCCTGCCGCCATCGCGCCGAGCGCGCCGTACAGCGCGTTGGTGATGCAGGTCGAGGTCTCGACGTTGCCGGCGACCACCGAGGCCGGCGGGTGCGGGTTCAGCATCGAGCCGTCGGGGATGATGACCTTGAGCGGCTTCAGGCAGCCGGCGTTCAGCGGGATGTCGTCGTTCACGAGCGTGCGGAACACGTAGAGCACCGCCGCCATGCACACCGCGGTCGGTGCGTTGAAGTTGTTCGGCAGCTGTGCCGAGGTGCCGGTGAAATCGATCTCGGCGCTGCGCGCGGCCGCATCGACGCGGATCGCCACGCTGATCTGCGCGCCGTTGTCCAGCGGCAGCGTGAACGCGCCGTCGCGCAGCTTCGTGATGACGCGGCGCACCGATTCCTCGGCGTTGTCCTGCAC
>JAYSLR010000579.1:0-2919 GCA_043725365.1 Rhizobacter sp.
ACGAGACCGTGCCGCCGGCACCGGCCAACGACTACGCGGTGAGCAAGCTGGCGATGGAGTACGTCGCCAGGTTGTACGCGGCGCGCCTGCCGCTGATCGCGTGCCGGCCGTTCAACTACACCGGCGTCGGCCAGTCGGAGTCCTTCCTCCTGCCCAAGATCGTCGCCCATGTGCGCAGGCAGGCGCCGCACATCGAGCTCGGCAATCTCGACGTGGCGCGCGATTTTTCCGACGTGCGCGACGTCGCTGCCACCTATGCGCGGCTGCTCGTGACGCCGGCTGCAATCGGGCAGACGCTCAACGTCTGCTCCGGCACCGCCTACGCGCTGCGCGAGATCCTCGCCATGGCCGAAGCGATCTCGGGCCGGCGCATGGAGGTGCGCGTCAACCCCGAGCTGGTCCGCGCCAACGAGGTCAAGGTGCTGCGCGGCGACCGCCGCCGGCTCGACGCCTTGTTGCCCGGCTCGAGCGCGCCGATCTCGCTTGTCGAGACGCTGCGCTGGATGATCGACGCGCCCTCCGCGTGAGCAACGATTCCTTGGCCACCGACACCGCATGGGAGCAGTGGGGTGCGCGCGACCCGTACTACGGCGTCCTCACCGACCCGAAGTTTCGCGCCGCGGCGATCACTGCCGACGGCAAGGCGCAGTTCTTCGCGTCGGGCAAGCTGCATGTGGACCATGTGCTCGGGCAGATCCGCAAGGGCTTCGAGCCGGCCTTCGAGCCGGCGCGCGTACTCGACTTCGGCTGCGGCGTCGGCCGCCTGCTGATCGCGTTCGCCGAGCACGCGACGGAGGTCGTCGGCATGGACGTCTCGCCCTCGATGCGCGCCGAAGCGCAGCGCAACTGCGACGCGCGCGGCCTGGGCCACGTCGCCATCGTCGCCTCGGACGACGGCCTCTCGGCTGCGGCAGGCAGCTTCGACCTGGTCCATTCCTGCCTCGTCCTGCAGCACGTCGAGGTGGCGCGCGGCCGCGAGATCTTCGCGCAGCTCGTGAGCAAGGTCCGCCCCGGCGGCTTCGGTGCCATCCAGGTCAGCTTCGCCTGGGACCTGTACGCGGCGAATTTCGGTCAACTGCCTCCGCCTCCGCCACCGCCGCCGCCGCCTTCAACGCCGACCCGGTTGAAAAGGCTGCTGAAGCGATACCTCTCGCCGTTTCTCGCGGCGCCCGCGCCGGTCGTCGTAGCCGTGGTCGAGAACCCCGATCCCGAGATGCAGATGAACTACTACAACCTCAGCGAGCTGATGTTCGTGCTGCAGCGCGCGGCAGTGCACCGGGTTCAGGTCGAACTCGCCGACCATGGCGGCGCCTTCGGCGCGCTACTGATCTTTCAGCGCGCCCTCTGATCGCTCGAACACGTAGAGGCGGCCGAACAGCGAAGGCTCGCAGTCGATGCGCTTGCCGCGAAAGCCGGCGCTGTGGAACAGCTCGAACAGGAAATCCTCCGAGAAGCCCAGCTCGAACCAGTGCTGCTTCCTGACCACGGCGACGACCTCGCTGTGCAGGCGAACGCCCCAGGGATAGGGCACGGCGTCGTATTCGCGCTCGACGATCGGCTCGCCGCCGAGGATCACCCTGCCCCCCTCGGCAAGGTGGTCGCGCAGGTCGAGCACCACTTTCTGGAAGTCCAGGCAGTGATGGAAGCTCTCGTAGAAGAAGATCAGGTCGTACTTGCTGCCCGGCCGCGGGTTGCTGCCGAAGCGCCCTTCGAAGGCGGTCAGCGGGACCTTGAAGAACCCGGCCTGCTCGCGCACGTAGCCGCAGAAGGTGGCCGAGATGTCGACCGTGTCGACGTTGACGCCCAGGCGTGCCAAGGCCAATGCCGTCTGCCCGAAACCGGCGCCGTACTCCAGCGCCCGTTCGCCAGGCTTGAGGCCGCAGTGCTTCAGGAACATGCCGGTCGCCAGCACATGGTCGGAGGCGGCGGTGATGGCCTCGGGATCGCGGCGAACGTAGAAGCCCGGCGTGCGCACCGGGTCGATGTCGCCCCAGGAATGCTCCTTCTCGTGCACGCCAGGGTCGTAGTCCTCGTCGACGCCGGCGACGAGCTGCCAGAGCCGGTGCTGCTGGGCCGCGTAGGCCTCGCCGAGCGGATCGAGGCCGCGTTCGAACCATGCCGGCAAGGTCATGTGCGCATCGCGCAGCGCATCCCATGGCGTGCCGGGACCGGTGCCGTCCTTGAAGTAGGTCTCGCAGATCCAGCCGATCTCTTCGGGCGCGAAGTGCTCGCGCGGCTCGATGCCGCTTGGCGGCACGCGGCTCGGCAAGCCGAGCAGGGCGCGCACGCGCCGCTTCAGCCGCCTGAACCAACTCACTGGGGTACCTTCGTGCTTCGCACTCGGGTATTCGCCCTTGGGGCGGCCCGGCGGGCTCATGCCGCCGCCACGATGCGCAGGAAGGTGCCCCACTGCGGCAGGATGCGCTCGGGCAGGTATTGCGCCGACACGCGCGCGCCCTCTTCGACCAGCGCGTCGCGGCGCACCTGGCCGCCGGGCTCGATGAGCTTGCGCACCGCGTCGGCCAGACCGGTCGACGAATAGGGGCTGAAGTATTCGCAGGCCTCGCCGAACACGCCGCGATGCACCGCGATGTCGGAAGCCGCGACCACGCCGCCGCAACGCATCGCCTCGATGCCGGGAAAGTCGAAGCCTTCGCCGAAGCTCGGGCACACCGTGGCGCGCGCGTGCCGGTAGAGCAGGCGCAGGTCGGCCGATGGCACGTCTTCGAGCAGGTGCAGGCCGCCGCGCTGCAGCCACGGCGTGCAGCGGTCGATGATGGCCTTGTGGTCCCAGCCAAGCGAGCCGACGAAGACCAGGTTCAGGTCCTCGAAGCCCTGCGTACGCAGCAGCTCCCAGGCATCGAGCAGGGTCAGGTGGTTCTTGCGCGGCTCGATCGTGCAGACCATGAGCAGATAGGG
>JAYSLR010000580.1:0-6658 GCA_043725365.1 Rhizobacter sp.
CACCGGCCGATGCCCGCGAGGGCGTCTCTCCACCCCAGCACCTTGAACCATACAAGCCCGCGCCGGGTACCGCCTGCCGCGACGCGCCAACGCATCCAAGAGGCGACCAACCACGAACGGCGGCAACGGGCCGCAAGCGGACCATGACCATGACCGCGGCGACGGATCAGTGAGCACGATCGAATTCACCTAGAGGCTTCCCTTGGTGGACGGAATCACCCCTGCCGCGCGCGGATCGATCTCCAGCGCCATGCGCAGCGCACGCGCGAAGGCTTTGAAGATCGTCTCGCACTGGTGGTGCGCGTTGTCGCCCTGCAGGTTGTCGATGTGCAGCGTCACGCCGGCGTGGTTCGAGAAGCCCTGGAAGAACTCGTAGACCAGCTGCGTGTCGAGCGCACCGATCATGCCGCTCTTGAAATCGACCCGCATGTGCAGCCCCGGCCGGCCCGAGAAATCGATGACGACGCGCGACAGCGCCTCGTCCAGCGGCACGTAGGCATGGCCGTAGCGGCGCAGGCCCTTCTTGTCGCCCACCGCCTTCGCCATCGCCTGGCCGAGCGTGATGCCGACGTCCTCGACGGTGTGGTGGCCGTCGATGTGCAGGTCGCCCTTCGCCTCGATCTCGAGGTCGATCAGCGCGTGGCGCGCGATCTGGTCGAGCATGTGGTCGAAGAAGCCGATGCCGGTGGCGAAGGTCGCGCTTCCGGTGCCGTCGAGATTCAGCGCGACGCGGATCTGCGTCTCGTTGGTGTGGCGGATCACCTCCGCCTTGCGTGGTTCCACGGCGCTCATCACAGGCTCGCTTTCAGCGCATCGATCATCTGCACATTCTCCTCGGGCGTGCCCACCGTCAGCCGCAGGCAGTTCTTCAACAGCGGGTGCAGGCCCTCGATGTTCTTCACCAGCACGCCGCGCGCGCGCATGCCCTCGAAGCACTTTTTCGAGTCGGGCACACGCACCAGGATCATGTTGGCCTCGCTCGGGAACGGCGTGGCGCCGGGCACACCCCGCAACGCCTGGAGCAGCTTCGCCCGCTCCGCGCGCAGCACCTCGGCCTGGTGCGCGAACTCGTCCGCATGGTCCAGCGCGAACAGCGTCGCCTCGGCGTTCAATGCGCTGATGTTGTACGGCGGGCGCACCTTGTCGACCTCGTCGATCAACGCCGCGGCGCCGACCATGTAGCCGAGCCGCACGCCGGCCAGGCCGAACTTGCTCAGCGTGCGCATCACCAGCACGTGCTCGTGTTGCACCAGCTTGCCCATCCAGCTGCGCGACGAGAACGGCTGGTAGGCCTCGTCGATGACGACCAGCCCGTCCTGCCGACCGACCGCGGCTACGACGCGCTCGACCGTGCCGTCGTCGAACAGGTTCGCGGTCGGGTTGTTCGGGTACGCGAGGTAGGTGATCGCCGGACGATGCGCCTCGATCGCGGCCAGCATCGCCGCGTCGTCGAGTTCGAAGTCAGCAGTCAGCGGCACACCGACGAACTTCAGCCCCTGCAGTTTCGCCGACATCTCGTACATCACGAAGCCGGGCAGCGGCGCGAGGACGCTGGCGCCGGGCACGTCGCAGGCCAGCGCGAGCAGCGAGATCAGCTCGTCCGAGCCGTTGCCCAGCATCAGCTTGCAGCCGGCCGGCAGCTTCACGTACGCCGACAGCGCCGCGATCACGTCGGCGACGCAGCCGACCGGGTAGCGGTTGATGGCGACGCGGCCGAGCCGCTCACCGAGCTCGCGCTGCAGCGGCTCGGGCAGCCGGAACGGGTTCTCCATCGCGTCGAGCTTGACCAGCCCGGCGCTGTCCTGGATCGCGTAGGCGTGCATCGACTGGATGTCCTGGCGGATCGTCCGCTTCAGTCGTTGCTCCAGCGTCGCCATCACCGGCCCTCCTTCTTCGGTATCGTCAATCGCATCTCGGCCGCGCGCGCATGCGCCTGCAGACCTTCCCCATAGGCCAGCTCGGCCGCGATCGGCCCGAGCACCTGGGCACCGGCCTCGCTGACCTCGATCAGGCTGCTGCGCTTCTGGAAGTCGTAGACGCCCAGCGGCGACGAGAAGCGCGCGGTGCCCGAGGTCGGCAGCACGTGGTTCGGGCCGGCACAGTAGTCGCCCAGGCTTTCGCTGGTGAACGCGCCCAAGAAGATCGCGCCGGCGTGGCGCAGCAGCGGCTCCCAGCGCTGCGGCTCGCGCGAGCTCACTTCCAGGTGCTCGGGCGCGATGCGGTTGCTGATCTCGCAGGCTTCATCCATGCTGCGCGTGTGGATCAGCGCGCCGCGGCCTTCGAGCGACGCGCGGATCACGTCGCGGCGCGGCATCTCGGGCAGCAGGCGGTCGATCGCGGCGCGCACCGCGGCGATGTAGCCGGCGTCCGGGCACAGCAGGATGCTCTGCGCGAGCTCGTCGTGCTCGGCCTGGCTGAACAGGTCCATCGCGACCCAGTCGGGCGGCGTCGTGCCATCGGCGAGCACCAGGATCTCGCTCGGCCCGGCGATCATGTCGATGCCGACGACACCGAACACGCGCCGCTTCGCGCTCGCGACATACGCATTGCCGGGGCCGGTGATCTTGTGCACCGCCGGCACCGTCGCGGTGCCGTAGGCGAGCGCACCGACCGCCTGCGCGCCGCCGATGGCGAACGCGCGGTCGACGCCGGCGATCGCGGCCGCCGCCAGCACCATCGCGTTGCGCTCTCCCCGCGCGCCTTCGGGTGTGCCGTCCCTGCGAGCCGGCGTCGGCACCGTCATCACGATCTCGCCGACGCCGGCGACCTTCGCCGGCAGCGCATTCATCAGCACGCTCGACGGGTACGTCGCCTTGCCGCCCGGCACGTAGATGCCGACGCGGTCCAGCGGCGTGACCTTCTGGCCCAGCAGCGTGCCGTCGGCGTCGCGGTAGCTCCACGAGCGGCCGCAGGCCTCGAGCTGGCGCTCGTGGTAGCTGCGCACGCGCTGTGCGGCGGCCTCGAGCGCGGCGCGCTGCGCGGTGGGGATCGCGTCGAGCGCCGCCAGCAGCTCGCGGCGCGGAATCTCGAGCGCCGCGACGCTGGCCGCGGCGACGCCGTCGAAGCGCTGCGTGTACTCGAGCACGGCGGCATCGCCGCGCGCGCGCACGTCTGCCAGGATCGCGGCCACGCTGTCCTCGATCGCCTGGTCGGTCTCGGCCGACCAGTGCAGCACGCGCTGGAACGCGGCCTCGAAACCGGCGTCCGTGGTCGCGAGCGAACGGATGTTCACGGCGCCGCCCTTCATGGCAAGGGCCCCACCGCCGCCTCGAACGCGTCGATGATCGCGCGCAGCGGTTCGCGCTTGAGCTTCAGCGCCGCCTGGTTGACGATCAGGCGCGACGAGATCGCCATGATCTGCTCGACCTCGACCAGCTGGTTCGCCTTCAGCGTGTTGCCGGTCGAGACCAGATCGACGATCGCGTCGGCGAGGCCCGTCAGCGGCGCCAGTTCCATCGAGCCGTAGAGCTTGATCATGTCGACGTGCACGCCCTTGTTGGCGAAGTGATCGCGGGCGATCTGCGTGTACTTGGTCGCCACGCGGATGCGCGAGCCCTGCTTCACCGCGGTCGCGTAGTCGAAATCGGCCCGCACCGCGACGCTCATGCGGCACTTCGCGATGTTCAGGTCCAGCGGCTGGTACAGGCCCTCGCCGCCGTGTTCGAGCAGCGTGTCCTTGCCGACCACGCCGAGGTCGGCGCCGCCGTGCTGCACGTAGGTCGGCACGTCGGAGGCGCGCACCAGCACCAGCCGCACGTCGCTCCGGCTGGTGCCGACGATCAGCTTGCGCGTCGTCGAAGGATCCTCGGCGACGCTGATGCCCGCGGCCTCCAGCAGCGGCACGATCTCGTCGAAGATGCGGCCCTTCGGCAACGCGAACGTGATCACCGCGCCTCCTGCCGAGCCGCCGCAAAGGAAGCGCACACCCCCTCGGGGGGCAGCGAACGATCGTGAGCTTGGTGGTTCATTGGACCCGCTCGATGTCGGCGCCGAGGGCGCGCAGCTTCTGCTCGATCTGGCCGTAGCCGCGATCGAGGTGGTAGATGCGGTCGACGACGGTGTCGCCGTCGGCCACCAGCCCCGCGATCACCAGGCTGGCCGAGGCGCGCAGATCGGTCGCCATCACGGTCGCGCCCGACAGCCGGGGGACGCCGTGCACGACCGCGGTGTGGCCGTCGACCTCGATCTTCGCGCCCAGGCGCACGAGTTCGTTGACGTGCATGAAGCGGTTCTCGAAGATCGTCTCGGTCACCATCGCACTGCCCTCGGCGATGCAGTTCAGCGCCATGAACTGCGCCTGCATGTCGGTCGGGAACGCCGGGTATTCGCTGGTGCGGAAGCTCACCGCGCGCGCCCGGCCGGCGTGGCGCACGCGGATCCAGTGGTCGCCGACCTCGATCTCGGCGCCGGCTTCGCGCAGCTTCTCGATCACCGTCTCCAGGTGGCCGGCATTCGCGTTCGTCAGCAGCACGTTGCCGCCGGTGGCCGCCACCGCGCACAGGAAGGTGCCCGTCTCGATGCGGTCGGGGATCACCGTGTGGGTCGTGCCATGCAGCCGCGCGACGCCTTCGATGCGGATGCGGCTGCTGCCATGGCCCTCGATCTTCGCGCCCATGCCGATCAGCATCTCGGCCAGGTCGGGGATCTCCGGTTCCTGGGCGGCGTTCTCGAGAATGGTCTCGCCTTCCGCGAGCGTGGCGGCCATCAGCAGGTTCTCGGTGCCGGTGACCGTGACCATGTCGGTCGTGATGCGTGCGCCCCTCAGGCGCGTTGCCTTGGCCACGATGTAGCCGTGCTCGACGGTGATCTCCGCCCCCATCGCCTGCAGGCCCCTGATGTGCTGGTCGACCGGCCGCGAGCCGATCCCGCAGCCGCCCGGCAGCGACACCCGCGCCTGGCCGAAGCGCGCCACGAGCGGCCCGAGCGCCAGGATCGAGGCACGCATGGTCTTGACCAGGTCGTACGGCGCTTCGAGCGGGCCGACCCGGGCGGCGTTCAGCCGGACGACGTCCGGCGCCGCGTCGCTGCGCTCGGCCTGCACGCCCATGTTGCGCAGCAGCTTGAGCATCGTGCTCACGTCCTGCAGGCGCGGCACGTTGCGCAGTTCCACCGGCTCGGCGCTGAGCAGCGCGGCGCAGAGCTCGGGCAGCGCCGCATTCTTCGCGCCCGAGATCGTGACCGAGCCTTCGAGCCGGCGACCGCCGCGGATCAGGAGTTTGTCCATAGGGTGTGGGCTGCCCCAGGATTCGCACACGGCCTTCGGCGCGGGGGGATCGGACCTCTGACCGACACCACGCCGTCAGCCACAGCGAACGCTGCGGCCGCTGTTCAGTGGTGGTGTGCGGAGGCCGAACCGGGCTCGGCAACCGGGGAGGTTTGGGCCCATTCGGCCGGCGTGAGCGTCTTCATCGACAGGGCGTGGATTTGCTCGCGCATTCTATCGCCGAGCGCCGCGTAGACCTGACGCTGGCGCGCGACGCGGCTCGTGCCCTCGAACGCGGCCGAGACGATGGTCGCGAAGAAATGGCGCCCGTCGCCGTCGACCTCGACGCGCTCGCAGTCCAGCCCTTGCGCAATGAAACGCCGGATGTCGTCGGGGGTCGGGTCGGCCATGGTGGCGCGATTTTAGCGGCAGCGGCGGCGCGGCACCGCTACGATCGCGATTGACCTCACCGAACGAGCCCGCCGTGACGCCGATCTTTCACCTCGCCTTCCATGTCCGCGACCTGGCGCAGGCGCGCCGCTTCTACGGCGACACACTGGGCTGCACCGAGGGCCGCAGCGCACCGACCTGGGTCGACTACGACTTCTTCGGCCACCAGATCTCGCTGCACCTGGGCGAGCCGTTCGCCACGACGCGCAGCGGCCGGGTCGGCGAGCACCTGGTGCCGATGCCGCACTTCGGCGTGATCCTGGAGTTGCCGGCCTGGCAAGCCCTGGCGGCACGGCTGCAGGCACGCGGTGTCGAGTTCGTGATCCCGCCCAGCCTGCGCTTCGAGGGCCAGCCCGGCGAGCAATGGACGATGTTCCTCGAAGACCCGTTCGGCAACCCGCTGGAGATCAAGGGCTTCCGGTCGCTGGCGACGGTCTACAACGCCTGAGCGTGCTCGGCACCCGCCCTCAGTGGCGGATCTTGTAGCCGATCTTCAGCAGGTGCAGGCACAGGCCGCACACGATGATCAGGCTGGTGCCGACGACAGCCAGCCCGGTCCAGGGCGACACGTCGCTGACGCCGAAGAAGCCGTGGCGAAAACCGTCGATCATGTAGAAGAACGGGTTCAGGTGGCTCACGCCCTTCCAGAACGGCGGCAGGGAGCCGACCGAGTAGAAGACGCCCGACAGGAACGTCATCGGCATGATGATGAAGTTCTGGAACGCCGCGATCTGGTCGAACTTCTCGGCCCACAGCCCCGCGATCAGCCCGAGCGCACCCATCAGCGCCGCGCCGGCCAGGCCGAACACGATGATCCAGCCCGGCTGCGCCACGTGCAGCGGCGCGAACCAGACGGTGGCGATCATCACGCCGGCGCCGACCACCGCGCCACGCACCATCGAGGCCCCCACGTAGGCCACGAACCAGGCCCAGTGCGACAGCGGCGCGACCAGCAGGAACACCAGGTTGCCGGTGATCTTGCTCTGGATCAGCGACGAGCTGCTG
>JAYSLR010000581.1:0-2088 GCA_043725365.1 Rhizobacter sp.
GGTCGTGCGTGACGTAAACCGTGGTCGCCTTGATGCGGTCGTGCAGGCCGCGCAGCTCGCGGCACATCAGCTCGCGGAACTCGGAGTCGAGCGCGCCGAGCGGCTCGTCCATCATGAAGGCGAGCGGCTGGCGCACGATCGCCCGGCCGAGCGCGACGCGCTGCCGGTCGCCGCTCGACAAGCCCGAGACCGACTGGTTCAGCAGCGGTGTGATGCGCAGGATGCGCGCCGCCTCGGCGACCCGGGCCTCGATCTCGCGGCGCGCCATGCCTTGCGAGACCAGCGGGAATGCGATGTTGCGGCGCACGTTCAGGTGCGGATACAGCGCGAACAGCTGGAACACGAAGGCGATGTCGCGGGCCGAGGCGCGCTTGGCGGTCACGTCTTCGCCGCCGAGGAAGATCTGCCCCGAGGTCGGCAGCTCCAGCCCGGCGATCATGCGCAAGGTGGTGGTCTTGCCGCAGCCCGACGGGCCGAGCAGGCAGAAGAATTCACCGTCGCGAACGGTGAAGGACGAGTCCTGCACCGCGACGAAGTCGGCGAAGGCCTTGTGCAGGTTCTGGACGCGGATCTCAGCCATGTGCCTTGGCCTATTCAGGAAACTTGCTGACGATCGTGAACATCACGACACCGGCCAGCGTGGTCGCGAACGACCAGGTGAAAAGGAACAGCGCGAAGGGCTGCAGCATCATGAAGATGCCCAAAGCAATGACGATGCAGGCGGCCGTCTCCATCGGTTTGCGGCGCAGCCAGTTCGGCCAACGGTTCGACGGCATCATTTGCGCACCGCGCCGAACGTGATGCCGCGCAGCAGGTGCTTGCGAAGCAACACGGTGAAGACCAAGATCGGCACCAGGAACAGCATCGTGCCGGCGGCCACGGCCGGCCAGTCCTGCCCGCCTTCGCCGATGATGATGGGGATGAAGGGCGGCGCGGTCTGCGCCTCGCCGCTGGTCAGCAGCACCGCAAACGCGTACTCGTTCCAGGCAAAGATCAGGCAGAAGATGGCGGTGGCGACGATGCCGGTCGTGGCCTGCGGCAGCACCACCTTGCGGAAGGCCTGCAGCCGCGTGTAGCCATCGACCATCGCCGCCTCTTCGTACTCGCGCGGAATCTCGTCGATGAAGCCCTTCAGCAGCCACACCGCGAGCGACACATTGACCGCGCTGTACAGCAAGATCATGCCCAGCCGCGTGTCCGACAAGCCCAGCTCGCGGTACATCAGGTAGATCGGAATCGCCACCGCGATCGGCGGCATCATGCGCGTCGACAGGATGAAGAACATCAGGTCGTCCTTGCCCGGCACCTTGAAGCGGCTGAAGGCGTAGGCCGCCATCACACCCAGGCCCACCGACAGCACGGTCGAGCCGATCGCGATGACCAGCGAGTTGATGAAGCGCGGCAGGTAGTTCGAGCGGCTGACGACCACCATGCTGTTGCGCCGCGCATTGCGCTCGCAGGCGTCGGCAGCGGGCGGCAGGCTGCGGATGTAGGCCTCGGTCTGGCGCGAGCGGGTCGTGAACAGGTTGCAATAGCCCTCGATCGACGGCTCGAACACCAGCTTCGGCGGGTAGCTGATTGAGTCGGACGGGCTCTTGATGCTGGTCAGGAAAATCCACGCCAACGGCACCAGCGTGATGACGGCGTACAGCACCACCACGGCCATTGCGATGCGCTTCGCCGTGCGGGTGGGCTCGACCACCGAATGCGCTGTGCTGATCCCCGTGCTCATCGATTTTTCACCGCGTTCAATGCCTTGACATAGATGTTCGCCAAACCGAACACCGCGACGAACAGGATGATGGCCAGCGCCGACGAGTAGCCGGTGCGCCACTTCTCGAACGCCTCGCGCTTCAGCGTGATCGACACCACCTCGGTGGTCGAGCCCGGCCCGCCATTGGTCAACAGGTTCACCAGGTCGAACATCTTGAAGTTCTCGATGCCGCGGAACAGCACGGCGAGCATCACGAAGGGCAGGACCATCGGCAGCGTGATGCTCCAGAACTGGCGCC
Source organism: Rhizobacter sp. (assembly GCA_043725365.1). Classification (GTDB taxonomy): domain Bacteria; phylum Pseudomonadota; class Gammaproteobacteria; order Burkholderiales; family Burkholderiaceae_C; genus LMDS01. The sequence goes on from JAYSLR010000581.1 coordinate 2,013, forward strand.
ACGGCGAGGCCCGGTCGACCTCGGCGGCTTCATAGATGTAGTCGGGAATGCTGCGCAGGCCGGCCAGGCAGATCAG
>JAYSLR010000582.1:0-8132 GCA_043725365.1 Rhizobacter sp.
GGTTGTAGCCGTAGGCGCCGAACGGGCTGGTGCCGCCGGTGCCGATCATCTTGTTGCCGCCCTCGTGGCGTTCCTTCTGCTCTTCGAAGCGCTTCTTCAGCGTCTCCATCAGCTCGTCCCAGCCCATCTTCTCGATCGCAGCCTTGTCCTCGGCGCTGAGCTCGAGTTCGAGGTTCTTGCGCAGCCACTCGAGCGGCAGGTCCTGCGTGAAGTCGGTCAGCATCTCGACGCCCTTGAAGTAGGCGGCGAACGCGCGGTCGAACTTGTCGAAGTTGGCCTCGTCCTTCACCAGCGAGGTGCGGGCGAGGTAGTAGAACTCGTCGACGGTGTTGTCGATCACGCCGGCCTCGATCGCCTCGAGCAGCATCAGGTATTCCTTGACCGAGACCTTCAGCTTGGCGGCGCGCAGGGTGAAGAAGAAGTTGATCAGCATGGCGGGCGGCCCGGGCGGCAAACGGCGGCGATGAGTCTATTGTGACGGCACGGCATACTCGGCGCGAGCCGCCTGAACTTCACCTTCCCGCATGTTGTCCGGCCTGACCTCCACCGATGTCGCATTCGTGATGGCCGGCCTGATGCAGGCGGTGCCGGCGGTGCTGTGGCTGGTCGGCGGCTGGGTGCTCGGCGACACCCGGCGTGCCGCGGTCCATTGGTCGGCGTATGCGGCGGCCAGCGCGCTGTCGTTCGTCTTCCTGGTGGCCGCGATGCAGGCGCACGACCCGCAGCAGGCCGAGTGGTGGCGCGCCGTCGGCAATCTCAGCGGCGTGGTCGGGCTGATGGCCTTGCAGCGCGGCATCTGGCTGTTCACCGGCCGGGCGCCGACCCGCGCCGGCCACGCGCTCGCGCTGGGCATCGTGCTGGCGGCCTCGTGGGTCGGGCTGGAGCCGTCGGGCGGCCCGGTGCGCGTCGGCGTGAACTCCTTCGTGCAGGCGCTGCTGGCGCTGGGCATGGCGCGCGACCTGCACCGCTATGCGCGCGATGCGCTGCGGCTGCGCTGGCCCTGGATGCTGCCGCTGCCGCTGGGGCTGGCCGCGGCCGCGTTCGCCGGGCGCGGCCTGCGTGCGCTGCTGACGCCGGGTGCGGTCCTTGCCGAGATGACGGTCGACAGCGGCCTGAACCTGGCCTCGTCGTTCGCCTACGTGGTGCTGTCGCTGTCGTTCCACGCGATGCTGATGGCGCTGGTGGTCACCCGCCTCGTGAGCGACCTGCAGCGCCTGTCGCGCCACGACGGCCTGACCGGCCTGCTGAACCGGCGCGCGCTCGAGGAGGCACTCGCCGCGCAGCTGCAGCGCAGCCGGCGCAGCGGCGAGGCGTTCTGCCTGCTGATGCTCGATGCCGACCACTTCAAGCGCATCAACGACCGCTTCGGCCACGCCGTGGGCGACCTCGCGCTGAAGCACTTGTCGGCGTTGCTGCGCGGGCACATGCGCGAGGTCGACTGCCTCGCGCGATTCGGCGGCGAGGAGTTCGTCGTGCTGCTGCCCGGCCTGGCGCTGGCCGACGCGCTGCCGGTGGCCGAGCGGCTGCGCCTGGCGATCGCGGCCGCACCGCTGGCGCACGGCGGCGCGATGATGGCGCTGTCGGTCAGCATCGGCATCGCCGAATGGGGCGGCCCGGGCGAGGCGGGCGCGTCGCTGCTGATGCGTGCCGATGCGGCGCTGTACCAGGCCAAGCAGCGCGGGCGCGACCGCGTCGCGTCGGCCGGTAGCGCGTTCGACTCGGAGTTCGCGCCGATCTGAACGATCCGGAACTGCGTCAGCGCCGCGCCGCGCGCTTCGGCTTCGCCACGGCGGCCGCCGGGTCGTGGCGGCGCAGCCAGTCGAAGAACTCGCCGTACCAGAGCTTCGAGTTGCGCGGCTTCAGCACCCAGTGGTTCTCGTCGGGGAACCACAGCAGCCGCGCGTCCACGCCCTTGGCCTTCAGCGTGTTGTAGTAGGCCAGGCCCTGCTGGTCGGGCACGCGGTAGTCGAGCGCGCCGTGGATCACCAGCGTCGGCGTGTGCATCGCGGCGACGAAGCTGCTCGGGCTCTGCGACTGCACCTTCGACGGATCGTCCCAGTACCACGCGCCGAGTTCCTTGGCGTGCCAAGTGTACGCGTCGTCGCTGAACATCGCCTGCCAGTCGAAGCAGCCGGCGTGGCAGATGTAGGCCCGGTAGCGGCCCGGCTTCACGTGGCCGTTCATCCACGCGACCATGTAGCCGCCGTAGCTACCGCCGCTGGCGAACACGCGCTTGCGGTCGGCCCAGGGTTGCCGCAGGAGCCAGTCGGTGGCGGCCTCGACGTCCTGCAGCTCGAGCTCGCCCCAGCGGTGCGTGATGCTGTCGAGAAAGGCCTGGCCGAAGCCGCTCGAGCCGTGGTAGTTGACGCAGGCGACGACGTAACCCTGGGCCGCGAACGCATGCGCGTTCCAGCGGTAGTGGAAGGTGTCGCCGGCGGCCGAGTGCGGGCCGCCGTGGATGTTGTGCAGCAGCGCGTGCTTCTTCCGGCGGTCGAAGCCCGGCGGGTAGATCAGCCACATCTGCAGCGGCTCGCCGAGCGCGCCCTTGACGACGACCTCTTCGCAGTGGCCCAGGCGCAGCGAGCCGAGCAGCGCATCGTTGAAGGTCTCCAGGCGCAGCGGTGCCTGGCCGTCGCGCGCGGCGTGCACACGTGCCGGGTGCATCAGCGAGTCGGCGCTGCTGACGACGACGTCGGCGGCGATGTCGAAGCCGTGCACCCAGCCGCCGGCCACCGCGACGCTCGCGCTGCGGCTCGCGATCGCATAACGGTAGACGTGGCAGCGGCCACGGTCCTGGGCCGTGAAGTACAGCGCGCCGGCATCAAGCGACCAGCGCAGCGGGCCTTCGACCGAGTGGTCCCAGGCGTCGCTCAGCAGTTGCCAGGGCCCGCCGCGCTTGAGCAGCGCGACGTGGTTCGGCATCGTGTGCTTCTTGCCGGTGTGGGCCGCGGTCATCGCGATGTGGCCGCCGTCGGGGCTGTAGCGCGGCGCGTCGAAGTCCCACTCGGGATCGTTCGTCAACGCCGCGAACCGGGCCGAGCGCAGCTGCAGCTCGACCAGCGTCTTGCGGTTCTCGATCCGCTTCTCGGGCTGCGGGTCGAAGGCGAACACGATGTGCCGGCCGTCGGGCGAGATGTCGAAGAAGTCGGCGTTCGGATCGGCGCGCGGGATCTCGTAGCCCGTGCCCTCGAACAGGTCGGTGATGCGCCCGCTCGCGAGCTCGAGCACATGCAGGTGCGGCACCCGGCCCATCGGCAGGTTGTCGTCCCAGAAGCGGTACTGCGCCTCGCTGGTGACGTAGCCGGTGGCCTTGCGCTCCTTGAATTCCTTCAGCTTCTTCGCCTGCGCCTTGCCGCCCTTCAGCTCCGGCCAGACCCAGGCGATGAACGCGATGTGCTTGCCGTCGGGGAACCACTTGAAGGCGCCGATGCCGGGCGCGAACTCGGTGACCCGCCGCGCCTCGCCGCCGTCGGGGGCGATCAGGTAGAGCTGCGGCGCGTCGTCCTTCTTGCCCTGCTGCTCGCGCTTGGCGACGAACGCGATCTGCTCGCCGCTCGGCGACCACGCCGGCTGGCCGTCCTTCTCGCCGCAACTCGTCAGGCGCCGCGCGGCGCCGCCGAAGGTCGACAGCAGCCACAGGCTCGCGCTGCTCTTGTTCTCGTCCATCGAGTGGCTGCTGACCGAGCAGACGGCCTGCGCGCCGTCGGGCGCGAGCGAGAGGCCGCCGATGCGGTCGAACTGCCAGAGTTCGTCGACGGTGAGCAGCGCGCTCTTCTTCTTGTTCGGCATGACGCTATCCTGGAACTGTGTCGGTGGATGGGGCGGGACTCACGATCCGAAAACACCCTGGTAGGCCCGGCTGCCGCCCAGCACGAGCAGCACGACCGCAGCGTAAGCCATCGCCGCAGCGACCAGGCCTTTTGCCCACGACGCCCAGCGATGGCCGGCGTAGAACTGGGACGCGGTCCAGCCGAAGTAGACGAACCACACCGTCCAGAACAGGTAGACGGACTCCTGCGAAGGAACCGCCGTCGACGCGAGCACCGACACCGGCGCCACCACGAGCACCAGCGCGGCACGCACGCTCAGCGCGTAGGCCGCGAGCACCATGTGCTCGAACAGGTTCAGGCCGGCGCCGCGGAACAGCACGGCGCAGCAAGCTCCCAGCAGCGGCAGCTGCACCAGTTGCAGCAGGTTGAAGTGGCGCTGCAGCAGGTCGGTGGGCATCGGCGCGAAGCCGTCGCGCGCCAGCACCTGGTAGCCGGTCAGGTTGATCGCCAGTGCCGTCGCGCCGATCAGTACCGTGAACGTGGCAAACGGGCCGTAGTAGCGCCGGCGCTTGCCCGCGACGTAGTCGCGTGCCACGACGCCCGGCCGCGACAGCAGCGCCCACGCGAAGGCAAGCGGGCTGCGCTCGAAGTTGACGAACGAGTGCATCAGATCGCGCGCCACGTCGGCCATCGACAGCCGTGCGGTGTCGGTGCGTTGTCCGCAGCGCGCGCAGAAACGGTCCGGCGCCGCGAGAGCCCCGCTGCAGTTCAGGCAGTGGCGATCGGCTGGCGCGGGCAACACTGCACTCATGCCCAGCGCGGCTTGTCCAGCTGCCAGCGCAGGTGCGCCTTCACCGCGGGCCACTCGCTGCGCACGATGCTGTAGACGCAGGTGTCGCGCAGGCTGCCGTTGGCGGCGCGCTGGTGGTTGCGCAGGATGCCGTCGAGCTTGGCGCCCAGGCGCTCGATCGCGCGCCGGCTCTGCTGGTTGAAGAAGTGGGTGCGGAACTCGACCGCGATGCAGTCGAGCGTCTCGAAGGCATGGCCGAGCAGCAACAGCTTGCACTCGGTGTTGAACGGGCCGCGCTGCAGGCGGGCGGCGGTCCAGGTCGAGCCGATCTCGACGCGCCGGTGCGTCGCGTCGACATTCATGTACGTCGTCATGCCGGCGACGCGGCCCTCGGCGTCGAAGCTCGTGAACGGCAGCATCGAGCCGCGGGTCTGCAGGTCGAGGCGGCGTGCGATCTCGGCAGCCATGCCCTCGGGGTCGGGAATCGCGGTGTACCAGAGCTTCCAGAGCTCGCCGTCCCGCGTGGCCGCGACCAGGCCGTCGTGGTGCCCGGGCGCGAGCGGCTTCAGCGCGCAATGAGCGCCGCTGAGCTCGACCGGCGCCAACCAGCTCATGAGACACCCCGCTCGTCGAGTACGACGAGCGACCCTCCGAGAGGATCGGGCCTTGCTTGGGGCGGCCCGGCGCGGCGGCCCGTCATCGGTTGTTCCGCTGCATGAATACGAGCTTCTCGAACAGCGAGACGTCCTGCTCGTTCTTCAGCAGCGCACCGACCAGCGGCGGCACCGCGACCTTGTCGTCCTTGCTCTGCAGCACCTCGAGCGGGATGTCTTCGGCCAGCAGCAGCTTGAGCCAGTCCAGCAGCTCGGAGGTGCTCGGCTTCTTCTTCAGCCCGGGCAGGTTGCGCACGTCGTAGAAGTTCTTCAGCGCCGCCGCGAGCAGCTCGCGCTTAAGGTTCGGGAAGTGCACACCGACGATGGCCTTCATCGTCTCGGCATCCGGGAACTTGATGTAGTGGAAGAAGCAGCGGCGCAGGAACGCGTCGGGCAGCTCCTTCTCGTTGTTCGAGGTGATGAACACCAGCGGCCGGTGCCTGGCCTTGACGAGCTCGCGCGTCTCGTAGACGTAGAACTCCATCCGGTCGATCTCGCGCAGCAGGTCGTTCGGGAACTCGATGTCGGCCTTGTCGATCTCGTCGATCAGCAGCACGACCGGCTGGTCGGCCGTGAAGGCCTGCCACAGCACGCCCTTGACGATGTAGTTGTGGATGTCCTTGACCTTGTGCGAATCTTCGACGCCGGCGAGCTGGCTGTCGCGCAGCCGGCTCACCGCGTCGTACTCGTACAGGCCCTGCTGGGCCTTGGTCGTGCTTTTGATGTGCCACTGCAGCAGCGGCATGCCCAGCGCCAGTGCCACTTCCTCGGCCAGCATGGTCTTGCCGGTGCCGGGCTCGCCCTTCACCAGCAGTGGCCGCTTCAACGTGCTGGCGGCGTTCACCGCCAGCATCAGGTCGGGCGTGGCGACGTAGTTTTCGGAGCCTTTGAACTTCATGGGTCGGGGCGGGGCCGAGCGGCCGCAGGCTGTGTTTCGGAGGTGTCGGGCCAGTATAAGGGGACCCCTATAATCGCCGGTTGAATCGAAAACACCGCCTTCCGGAACCATGAAAAATCCCGTCCGTTCGATGATCGCGCTGCTGGCCCTGCTGGGCACGATGGGCCTGTCGCTCAGTGCTTCGGCCCAGGACGCGAAGGCCGGCGAAAAGAAGGCGGCGATGTGCATCGGCTGCCACGGCATTCCCGACTACAAGGCCAGTTTCCCCGAGATCTACCGGGTGCCGAAGATCGCCGGGCAGAACGCGAAGTACATCGTCTCGGCGCTGACCCAGTACAAGAAGGGTGACCGCAAGCACCCGACGATGCGCGGCATCGCCGCGTCGCTGAGCGACCAGGACATCGCCGACCTGGCCGCGTTCTATTCGACCGAGGCCCACGCCGAGCCGGTGCCTGCCGCGATCGCCGGCGCCATGCCCGCCGACGTGGCCGAGCTGCTGAAGAAGGGCAATTGCGCGTCCTGCCACGGCGCCAACTTCAGCACCCCGATCGACCCGAGCTACCCGAAGCTCGCCGGCCAGCACGGCGACTACCTCTACATCGCGCTGCGCGAATACCAGACCGTCAACAACCCTCTGGTGGGCCGCAACAACGCCATCATGATGGGCATGGCGCGGCCGTTCACGCCGGCCGAGGCGAAGGTGCTCGCGAACTATTTCGCGTCGCTGCCGGGCGAGCTCAAGACGGTGCCGCAGTCGCGTTTCCGCTGAGCCGCGGCGCCCCGGACGAAAGCCGCTGCGCGTCAGCGGCTTTTTCTGCCCGCCTTGCCGGCCTGGAACTTGCTCGCTCTTGCGCGGCGCGCGGGAAGGTTTTCCCTCCCTGCGCGGCGCGCTGCGGCCGGCCTAAACTGCCGGTCTTCCAACTTGCCGGAGCCCACAGAATGAAACGTGCTTCTTCACTGGCGCTGGCCGCCGCCGTGCTGGCGCTCGGCATGGCCGGCGCGAGCGTGCAGGCGCAGACCCTGCGCTGGTCGTCGCAGGGCGACCTGCAGACGATGGACCCCGATTCGCGCAACGAGTCGCTGACCAACTCGCTCAACGGCCAGGTCTACGAGACGCTGACCGGGCGCGACAAGGAACTGAACATCGTGCCGATGCTTGCCGTCTCGTGGCAGCAGACCGGCCCGCTGCAGTGGCGCGTGAAGCTGCGACCGAACGTCAAGTTCCACGACGGCACGCCGTTCACCGCCGACGACGTGGTGTTCTCGTTCAAGCGTGCGGCGGAGAAGAGCTCCGACATCAAGGTCTACGCCGGCGCGATGGGCGAGCCGAAGAAGATCGACGACCTGACGGTCGAGTTCAACCTGAAGGATGTCGACCCGATCTTCCTGCAGCACGCGAACGCGATCTTCATCATGAGCAAGGCGTGGTGCGAGAAGAACAAGGTCACCAGCCCGCAGGACTTCAACGCCGGCGAGCAGAGCTATGCCGCGCTGAACGCCAACGGCACCGGCCCGTACCTGCTGGTCTCGCGCCAGCCCGACGTGAAGACCGTCTACAAGCGCAACCCGAACTGGTGGGGCAAGTTCGAGGGCAACGTGCAGGACGTGATCTACACGCCGGTCAAGAGCAACGCGACGCGCGTGGCCGCGCTGATCTCGGGCGAACTCGACTTCGTGCTCGACCCGCCGCCGGCCGACACGCCGCGGCTGCGCAACACCGCGGGCGTCAAGATCATCGACGGCCCGGAGAACCGCATCATCTTCATCGGCATGGACCAGGGCCGCGACGAGCTGCTGTACAGCAGCGTCAAGGGCAAGAACCCGTTCAAGGACCAGCGCGTGCGCCAGGCGCTGTACCAGGCGGTCGACGAGGAGAGCATCAAGACCAAGCTGATGCGCGGGCAGGCGGCGCCCACCGGCGCGACCATGGTCTCGCCGCTGGGCAGCTACAACGACCCGGCGCTCGAGAAACGCCTGCCGTTCGACCTGGCCGCCGCGAAGAAGCTGATGGTCGCCGCCGG
>JAYSLR010000583.1:0-5037 GCA_043725365.1 Rhizobacter sp.
CGCTCGGCGGCGACGCGGCCGGCGTCTCCGCGCGCATCGGCGCCGCCTCGACCGGTGCGGTCTGCGCCACGTTGATCAGCGGCGGATCGACGAACGCGACGAAGCGGCGGGTGATCTTCGCGGTGCAGCCCAGCGTCACGCTGACGGTGACCACGGGCTCGTCGATCAGGGCCGCGGTGCTGACGCGCACGCTGCGCGTGTTCGAATCCACGGGACCCTCGAGACTGACCCGGATCTGCCCCGGCGCGAGCCGGTTCTCGCCCGACTGGACTTCGGCCGAGACGCACTCGGGCCCCAGTTGCTCATCGGCGTCGAGCCGCACCACGGCGACGAAATCAAGCGGCTGGCCGAGCTGCGTCGCGTTGCTGACCCGGCCGAAACCGATCGCATGGGCCGGCATGGCGGCGATCCAGAGCGCAGTGCCTGTCGCGATGAAGGTCGAAACTGCGCGCATGCGTTGTGGTGGGTGGCGTTCGCTGTGGTTGGCCGAGGGACTCTAGCATGAAGTAACAACGGCGCCGCCTCGTGGCGGCCGGGCGGCGGGCCCTCGCGTGACACAATCCCGGCCGCGCGCGGCCCTGCCCCCGCTTCAGGACACCCGATGCCCGCCGAACTCCTTACCGAACGCCACGGCCCCGTGCTGGTGCTCACGCTGAGCGACCCGGCGACGCGCAACACCTTGTCGCACGCGGTGATCGCGGCCGGCATCGAGGCCTTGAACACCGCCGAGGCCGACCCCGAGCTGCGCGGCGTGGTGCTGTGCGGCGCCGGCGGCCACTTCTGCGCCGGCGGCAACCTGCAGGGTCTGCTCGAACGGCGGCGCAGCGGTCCGCCGGCGCAGGTGCGGATGCTCGAGCACCTGCACCAGTTCGTCGAGGCGCTGCGCGTGTTCCCGAAGCCGGTGATCGCGGCGGTCGAGGGCGCGGCCGCCGGGGCCGGTTTTTCGCTCGCGCTGGCCTGCGACCTGATCGTCGCCGCCGACGATGCGCGCTTCATCCTGTCGCACGGGCGCATCGGCCTGTCGCCGGACGCCGGGGCGACCTGGCTGCTGATGCAGGCGCTGCCGCGACCGCGGGTGCAGCAGCTCGTCTGGTTCGGCGACCCGGTCACGGCGCAGCAGCTGCACGCCTGGGGCGTGATCGCCGAAGTGGTCGACCCCGGCCATGCCGTCGACGCCGCACTGAGGCTGGCCGAACGTCTGGCGGCGCTGGCGCCGAACGCGCTCGCCAGCGGCAAGGAACTGGTGGCCCAGGCCGGCGGGCGCTCGCTGGCGCAGCAGCTCGATGCGGAACGCGACCACTTCGTCGCGAACCTGTTTCACGCCAACGGCGCCGAAGGCCTGAACGCCTTCCTCGAGAAGCGCGCGCCGAAGTTCAGCTGAACCGCGGTTTCAGCTGCGGTAGCCCGGGTCCGCGCGGTCGAGCCGCCGCAGCAGACCCGGCCAGGCCAGCGCGCCGGCGCCCATGCCGCGCGTGACCTCCTTCGCCTGCTGCTGCGCCCCCGCAATGATGCGCGGGTCGACCGGGATCAGCTCGCCGCCGCCGGCCTGCGCCCGGACCTGGATCGTGCAGACCGTCTCGAACAGGTACATGCCCAGGAAGGCATCGGCCACCGTCGCGCCCAGGGTGAGCAGGCCGTGGTTGCGCAACATCAGGAAGTTGTTGGCCGGGCCGAGGTCCTGCACCAGGCGCGGCTTCTCGTCGTCGCGCAGCGCGACGCCCTCGTAGCCGTGGTAGCTCAGGCCCGAGAGCACGAAGATCGACTGCTGCGAGATCGGCAGCACGCCGCCCTTCTGCGCCGACACCGCGATGCCGTTCAGCGAATGCACGTGCAGCACGCACTGGGCGTCGTGGCGCGCGGCGTGGATCGCGCTGTGGATCACAAAGCCGGCCGGGTTGACCTCGTACGGCGACGGGTCGAGCTTGTTGCCCTGAGCGTCGACCTTGATCAGGCTGGACGCAGTGATCTCGTCGAACATCAGGCCGTACGGATTGATCAGGAACTCGTCGTGCCGACCGGGAACGCGCGCGCTGATGTGCGTGAAGACGAGGTCGTCCCACTTGAACATCGCGACCAGGCGGTAGGCCGCGGCGAGGTCGACGCGGGTCTGCCATTCTTCCGGGCTGACCTGGCCCTTGCGGCTGGGGATTTCGAGCGTGAGCGGGTTCATGGGCTTGTCTCCTGGAGTCGCGATCGGTGGGCGCCGTGTGTCGAAGAGGGCTGTGGACTGTGCATGGGGCGCGCAGACCCTCGTACACAATAGGTCGGCGTGGCGGCATGATGCTGTCACATCAGCGACTAAACATGAATACCCCCGTTCTTACAATCGCCGAACGCTCCAACATCGACGCCGGCTCTTGGTTCTCCAAACTCTCCCAGCCCCTGCGCAACGCGATCCTGTCGCGCGCGGCGGTTCGGCGTCTGAAGGACGGCGCGATGATGTCCACGCGCGGCGCCTCGGCCGACGAATGGTGCGGCGTCGCGAAGGGCGCGGTGCGCATCAGCTCGGTCTCGCTGTCGGGCAAGCAGGTCACGCTGACCTACGTCGAACCGGGCACCTGGTTCGGCGACATCTCGCTGTTCGACGGCCTGCCGCGCACGCACGACTCGAACGCCCACGGCGAGACCACGCTGCTGGTCGTGCGCAAGGCCGACTTCAAGGAGCTGCTGGCGCAGCACACCGAGCTCTACGAGGCGCTGCTGCGCCTGAACTGCCGGCGCCTGCGCCTGCTGTTCGACGCCGTCGAAGACCTGAACACGCGGCCGCTCGGTTCGCGCCTGGCCAAGCAGATCCTGCTGCTGGCGCGCAGCTACGGCGTCGCGCAGGGCGAGGAGATCCGCATCGGGCTGCAGCTCGCGCAGGAAGACTTGGCGCAGTTGCTCGGCGCCTCGCGCCAGCGCGTCAACCAGGAGCTGAAGGGTTTCGAGCGCGACGGCGCGGTGCGCATCGAGCCGACCCGGCTGGTGGTGCTGTCCAAAGAGAAGCTGCTCGCGATCGCGAGCAAGTGATGCGCGGGCATGCCGACCGCGCGAGCCCGAGTTCCTACCGAGGTTCATGACATGGAAGCCCAGACCGGCACCAAGCCCGTTTCCGAATCGCACGCGTTCGACACCGCCGCGCTCCAGGCCTGGCTCGCGCCGCGCCTGGAGGGTTTCGAGGGGCCGCTCACGGTCGAGCAGTTCAAGGGCGGGCAGTCGAACCCGACCTACAAGCTGGTCACGCCCGGCCGTTCCTACGTGATGCGCTCCAAGCCCGGCCCGGCGGCCAGGCTGCTCGCGTCGGCGCACGCGATCGACCGCGAGTTCACGGTCATGCGGGCGCTGCACGGGACCGACGTGCCGGTACCGAAGATGCACCTGCTGTGCGAGGACGAGGCCGTGATCGGCCGCGCGTTCTACGTGATGGAGTACATGGCCGGGCGCGTGCTGTGGGACCAGTCGCTGCCCGACATCGCGAAGGCCGACCGCGCCGCCTACTACGACGAGATGAACCGCGTGATCGCCGCGCTGCACAACGTCGACGTGAACGCGGCGGGCCTCGCCGGCTTCGGCAAGCCCGGCAACTACTTCGAGCGCTCGATCGGCCGCTGGACCAAGCAGTACCTCGCCTCGATCACCCAGCCGATCGAAGCGATGGACCGGCTGATGGAATGGCTGCCGGCACACATCCCGGCCAGCGCGCGCGACGACACCCAGGTGTCGGTGGTGCATGGCGACTACCGGCTCGACAACCTGATGTTCCACGCCAGCGAACCGCGCGTGATCGCGGTGCTGGACTGGGAGCTCTCGACCACCGGCCACCCGCTCGCCGACTTCAGCTACCACTGCATGTCGTGGCACATCCAGCCGGGTCAGTTCCGCGGCATCGGCGGCCTCGACCTGCAGGCGCTCGGCATTCCCGACGAGAAGAGCTACGTGCGCCGGTATTGCGAAAGAACCGGTCGCGCCGACCCCGACGCCGTGATGGCCGACTGGAGCTTCTACCTCGCCTACAACATGTTCCGCCTCGCCGGCATCCTGCAAGGAATTGCGAAACGTGTCGAGATGGGGACAGCGTCGAGCGCACAAGCACGTCAAGCTGGCGCCGGTGCGAGACCGCTCGCCGAAATGGGCTGGACGCTGGCCCAGCGCGCCTGACACCGAACACCCGAAGGAGACACCACCATGGATTTCGCCTACTCACCCCGCACTCTCGAACTTCAGGCCAAACTGCTGAAGTTCATGGACGAGCACATCTACCCGGCCGAAGCCAGGTACGAGGCCGAGATCGCCGCGAACACCGCGGCCGGCAAGCGCTGGACGCCGTTGAACACGATCGAGGAACTGAAGCCGAAGGCGCGCGCGACGGGGCTGTGGAACCTGTTCCTGCCGCCCACCGCCGGCGGCGAGGGCTCGGCCCACAACGGCCGCGATTTCGGCCTGAGCAACAGCGACTACGCGCCGCTCGCCGAGATCATGGGCCGCGTGCCCTGGTGCTCCGAGGTCTTCAACTGCTCGGCGCCCGACACCGGCAACATGGAGACGATCGAGCGCTACGGCAAGTCCGAGCACAAGGAGCAGTGGCTGGAGCCGCTGCTGAACGGCAAGATCCGCAGCGCGTTCGCGATGACCGAGCCGGCGGTCGCGTCCAGCGATGCGACGAACATCGCGTCGCGCATCGAGCGCCAGGGTGACGACTACGTCATCAACGGCCGCAAGTGGTGGATCAGCGGCGCTGGCGACCCGCGCTGCCAGATCTACATCTTTATGGGCAAGACCGACCCCGACGCGCCACGCCACTCGCAGCAGTCGATGATCCTGGTGCCGGCCAACACGCCCGGCATCAAGGTGCTGCGCCCGCTGTCGGTGTTCGGCTACGACGACGCGCCGCACGGCCACATGGAGATCGACTTCTCCAACGTGCGCGTGCCCGCGAGCAACATCCTGCTCGGCGAGGGCCGCGGCTTCGAGATCGCGCAAGGCCGGCTCGGGCCGGGGCGCATCCACCACTGCATGCGCCTGATCGGCCTGGCCGAGCGCTCGCTCGAGCTGATGTGC
>JAYSLR010000584.1:0-3108 GCA_043725365.1 Rhizobacter sp.
CGGCCCAGGCCGGCAGCGCGACGCAGCAGCCCAGCAGCAACGCATTCAGTGTTCGCATCAGATCGTCTCCTTGGTCGTTCGGGTCGGCACGCTCGCGCCGCGCCCGACCGCAGTTGTAACCGAAATGTTATGGGTTCGGCGCAACGGCCCGCGCGAGAAAATCGCCGCCGCGCACGCCGACCCCCCGAAGCGGTGCTCAAATTGCCGCCTGCTCGCCGGCGCGCGCCGGCCGATGCACCTTCTACGAAAGACCCGCCGTGACCGCTACCCTGATTGACGAACTCAACCGCTACGCGCAGGCCGCGCTCGGGTCGCCGAACGAGATGTTCGCGGTGCTGTCGGTGGTGGTCGCGGCCGGGTTCGTGCTGGTCAGCACCTTCGTCAAGACGATGATCCCGCTGCGCTGGCTCGCGATCGGCAGCAACGTCGGCTTCGTCGCCTACGGCGCGCTGCATCCCTCGTACCCGATGCTGATGCTGCACTTGGCGCTGCTGCCGATCAACTTCATCCGCCTGGCCCAGATGAAGCGGCTGACGCGCCGCGTCGAGGCGGTGCGGGTCGAGGGCGAGATGTCCGGCGTGTGGCTGCGGCCGTACATGCGCGCGAAGAAGCTGCGCGCCGGCACGGTGCTGTTCCGCAAGGGCGACCGCGGCGACCGGCTCTACCTGCTGGCCGAGGGCCGCATCGAATTCGTCGAGATCGGCAGCAGCATCGAGCCGGGCCAGATCTTCGGCGAGATCGCGTTCTTCTCGCCCGATCGACGCCGCCAGCTCACCGCGCGCTGTGCCGCGAACTGCACGGTGCTGTCGATCGACGAGGGCACGGTCCGGCAGCTCTACTTCCAGAACCCGGCCTTCGGCTTCAAGATGATCGAGCTGGTCGCGGCGCGCTTCTCGGCCGATGTGTCGCGCCTCAACGCCCAGCTGATCGCGCTGCGCGGCGAGCGCGATCAGCTCGCGGCCAGGGTTGCCGCCACCGACTGAACCGCTTCCTTCAGCTTGGTGCGCGCCAGTTCCTGGCACTGTTCGCGGCTCAGGCTCGGCGCGGCGTCGAAGGCGGTGGCCGACTTGATCGGCGCATAGACGACCTTCGTGCCCTGCACCGGCAGGAACACCACCGGCAGCAACATCGCCCGCGCGGTCACGACGCAGGTCTTGCCCTCGGTGAAGCCGCCGGTCACCTCGCTGACGAAGCGGAACTTGCGGGGCGGGTAGAGCTTGGTGACCCGCGCCGGCGTGTTGTCGCGCCAGATCTTCTCGGCGGTCGCGGAGTCGATCAGGAAGTTCGCCGAATCGTCCAGGCTCATCGGCTTCGGGGACGCGGCGAACGCGCTCGTCGCCAGCATCAGGGTCACAGCAGCCAAACTCGCAACGCCAGGTTTCATGAATCGCCTCGGGAAGTGTTGTCTTGAACGGAACGAGCGACGCCGGCCGGCGCCACGCCCGGTAGTGTAGGCAGGCCCGGGCCGACCGGTGCCGTTTTGTTCGCCGCTGCCGGCGCGAACCGGACCTCGACGCGCAGCCCGCCCAGCGGCGAGTCGGCGAGCTGCACCGCGGCGTCGTGCCGCTCGGCGATGCTGCGCACGATCGCCAGCCCCAGGCCGGTGCCGGCCTCGTCGCCGGCGGCGTGGCGGTAGAAGCGGTCGAACACGCGCGAGCGCTCCTCGGGCGGGATGCCCGGGCCGGCGTCGTCGACGCGCAGCAGCGCGCTGCCCGCCTCCTCGAGCACCCGGACCTCGACCCGCGCCGCCGGCGGCGCATAGCGCACCGCGTTGTCGGCGAGGTTGCGCGCCAGCACCGTCAGGGTCGCGGCATCGCCGCGCACCCACACCGGCGCGTCGGCGATCAGCTCGATCGCGGTGCCGCGCGAGTGCGCGAACGGCACCGTGTCGGCGACCGCGGCGCGCACCAGCTCGCCGAGCTCCAGCGGCACGAGTTCGGCCAGCGGCGCGCCCGGCTCGGCCCGCGCCAGCGTCAACAGCTGCTCGACCAGGCGCGCGGCGCGGTCGATGCCGGCGTTCAGCGCCTCCACCGCCACCGCGCGGGCGTCGTCGTCGGGGGCGCGCTTGAGCAATTGCATCTGCAGCTTCAGCGCCGTCAGCGGCGAGCGCAGCTCGTGCGCCGCGTCGGAGACGAACGCGCGCTGCGCGCCGAGCGCGCTGCCCAGCCGCAGCAGCAGCCCGTTCAGCGCCCCCACCAGCGGCGCGACCTCGTCCGGCAGGCCGGCGGTGGGCAGCGGCTGCAGCGACTGCTCGTCGCGCGCGCGCACGCCGTCGGCCACGCGCCGCAGCGGCGCGAGCGTCTGCGCGGCGAGCCACCAGATCAGCAGCGCCATCGCCGGCGCGATGAACAGCAGCGGCGCGACGCTGCGCAGCGCCGCGCCGGCCGCGAGCTTGCGGCGGATCTGCACCGGCTGCGCGACCTGGATCACGCGGTCACGCGAGACGACGCTGAACGCACGCCAGGTCTTGCCCCGCACGGTCATGTCGGCCAGGCCGAGCACGGCCCGGTTCGGCAGGTCGTCGCGCAGGCGCGGCGGGTAGATGATGCGGCCGTCGTCGGTCCAGATCTGCACGACGAAGTCGAGCTCCGCGTCGGCCAGCGTGCTGGCCTGCGCCGGTGCGATCTCGCCCTGGTCGCGCAGCGAGAACGCCATCTGGCGCAGCTGGTAGTCGAACAGCGACTCGGTCTCGGCGAGCACGTTGCGGTAGGTCAGCGCGCCCATCACGACGGCCGTGACGACCAGCATGCCGAGCAGCGACATCAGGACCCGGACACGGATCGAGTTCATGTCCCCTTCGGCTTGTCGCCGACGAAGTAGCCGACGCCGCGGATGTTCTGGATGAAGTCGGGCCCGAGCTTGCGGCGCAGCTGGTGGATGTAGACCGAGACCGCGTTGCTCTCGATCTCCTCGCCCCAGCCGTACAGGCGGTCCTCGAGCTGGGCGCGCGACAGCAGCGCGCCGGGCCGCTGCATCAGCGCCTCCAGCACCGCGAACTCGCGCGCCGACAGCAGCACCGGGGTGCCGTCGTGGCTGACCTGGCGCGTCGCCGGGTCGAGCGTGACGCCGCCGAACGCGAGCGCCGGCTGCGCGCGCCCGCTGTGGCGG
>JAYSLR010000585.1:0-8856 GCA_043725365.1 Rhizobacter sp.
CAGGCGTAGGAGCGAGTCGCGCCGTGGTGCTGCGCACCCCAAGCGGCTTGCGACACCCGCCTGTGCCCGATTCCGCCCCGGCCCGCAGGGTTGTGACGACAAAGCGCGTCTGCGGCGTTGCAAGCCTTACCCAGGGGTCGACCCTGGGTAAGGCTTGCGCCTTGCAGCCGTCACTTTGTCGTGACAACGCAGGGTCGTCTTATTCACGGATAGGTTCTTAGCGCAGGCGACCGCGCGCGTCGATGGCCCAGACCGCCTCGACCCTGCCCTGCGCGAGCCCGCCGCGCAGCGCGATGTAGTGGTCGTGCAGGTTCACGGTCGGATCGCAGTGGCCGGGCACGAGCCAGACCGTCTCGCCGAGCCCGGGCAATGCGCCGCCCGCGCGAAGCGGTGTCAGGATGCCGTGCTCGTCGCCGCCGTTGGCGAAGGCGAGTTCGCGCTGCCAGACGCGCGGCGGGCCCGAGTCGACCGCGTGCGCCTTGTGGCCGGCGTCGACCACCGCGTGCGCAGCCCCGCGGCTCATCACCTGCGACTTGACGAAGAGGGCATGCTCGAAGGCCGGTGCGTTCGGCGTCGGCTCGTTGTCGGCGTAGTCGCGGTCCATGAACAGGTAGCTGCCGCATTGCAGCTCGTCGTAGACACCGCTCGCGGCCTCGAACGCGAAGCTGCCGCTGCCGGCGCCGGTGACGAGCGGGCAGCGCATGCCGGCCGACGTGATGCTCGCCTGCGCGGCGCGCACCAGCGTCGCAGCGTGGCGGATCGCCGCGGCGCGCGCATCCGCGCCGCGCAGGTGCTGGGCCCGGCCGTGATACGCCTGCAGCCCGGCGAAACGCAGGCCGTGCGCGACGACCTGGTGCGCCAGCGCCCCGGCTGCCGCCGGCGCGACGCCGCAGCGGCCCTGACCGACATCGATCTCGACGAACACGTCGGCACGGCTGCCGGCGGCCTTCAGCGCCGCCGCCAGGCGCTCGATGCCGAGCGCCGAATCGACCGCCACCGCGAGCTTGACGCGGCCGGCCAGCACGGCCAGGCGCGCGAGCTTGGCCTCGGCGACGACTTCGTTGCTGATGTAGATGTCGCCGATGCCCGCGTCCGCCAGCGCCTGCGCCTCGCCGAGCTTCTGCACGCACACGCCGACCGCGCCGGCCGCAATCTGCAACTTCGCGATCGCGGCGCTCTTGTGCATCTTCGCGTGCGGCCGCAGGCGCAGGCCGCGCTCGCGCACGAACGCGGCCATCGCGTTCAGGTTGCGCTCCATCGCGTCGAGATCGATCACCAGCGCCGGCGTGTCGATCGCGTCGACCGGGTCGCCGACCCGCGCTGCGGGCGCCGGGCTCACGCGACGGCCCGCGCCGGCTTCGGCGGCGCATCGACATCGGCGTATTCGCCCTGCACGTCGTCGTCGTCGAGGTGAAAGGTGTCGCTCCAGCCGACCAGCGTGAAGCCCTGCGGCGTGTACAGCAGCCGGTTGATCGCGGCATTGCCGAGTTGCCACGAGCGCGGCGCATCGAGCGCGACGCGCGCGGCGGCGCGGTACAGGCAGTCCATCACGCCGCCGTGCGAGACCAGCGCGATGGTCTGGCCCGGGTGCGCCTCGGCCAGGCGCGTCGCGGTCGCGATGCTGCGCGCGTAGAACTGGTCCAGCGTCTCGCCGCCGGGGGCGCCGAACTCGGGGTCGCGCCTGCGCCAGCGTTCGGCCAGCTCGGGCCAGCGCGCGTTGATCTGCGCGTAGCTCAGGCCTTCGAAGACCCCGAAGCCGCGCTCGCGCAGGCCGGCATCGGCAACGATCGGATCGCCACAGCCGCGCGCCACCGCCTGCGCGGTCTCCATCGCGCGCAGCAGATCGCTGGCGTAGACGGCGTCGATCGCCTCATCGGCCAGCGCGAGCGCGAGGCGGTGCACCTGCCAGCGACCCATGTCGTTGAGCGGCACGTCGAGCTGGCCCTGGATCCGGCCATCGACGTTCCATGCGGTCTCGCCGTGGCGGATCGCCAGCACGCGCGTGACCTGCTGGTCGGGTTCCATCAGCCGCCGCCGGGCCGCCCCAAGGTGGCTGAGCGCCCCCCCGGGGGGGCAGGAACGAAGTGACGTGGGGGCCGTCATCAGCGCAGCAGGCGCTTGTTCAGGGTGTAGGTGCCGGAATGCGTGGCCTCGGCCAGGATGTGCGGGTAGATCGCCTCGCGCACCTGCGGCCCGGTGAAGGCGCCCTCGACCGGCGCGCGCGCGACGCCCAGCGCATAGACCGTGAACACGTAGTGGTGGATCAGCGAGTCGTTGAACGGTGGGAACGGCCCGTCGTAGCCGAAGTAGTTGCCGGCCATCTCGGCATTGCCGGCGAACCAGCCGGTGTAGTCGTTCAGGCCGTGGCGCGCGCCCGGCAGGCCCGCAACCTCGGGCCCGGGCTTGCCGCGCGCCGTGAAGCCGCGGCTGAACTGGCCCTCGGCGAGCGCCGCGAGCGTGGGCGGCAGGTCGACCATGACCCAGTGGAAGAAGTCGACACGCGGCAGGTCGGCCGGCACTTCGCGATCGGCCTGGTTGACGTCGTCGCCCTTGCTCGGCACGTCGAAGTCGTGGCAGATCAGCGCGAACGACTTCGTGCCGGCCGGCACCTCGCTCCACGCCAGGTGCGGGCTCAGGTTGTCGGAGAAGCTCACGCCGCTCGCCGCGTCCGGCTTGCCGGCGGCGTAGCGGGTCGGGATGCGTTCCCCGTTGATCCAGCTGTCGCTCCACAATTTCATGCGTGATCTCCTCTCAGACACCCCAGACGATGTCGGCGCCCTCGGCGTCCGACCGCTTCATCATCTCGACCAGCGGCCAGGCGCGCTGGCGCAGGCTGACACCGTCGCGCGGCGCGAGCTTCCTGCCTTCGGCCGCGGCGTCGCGCTCGGCCTGCGCGCGCGCGGCCTCGTCGGCCGCGACGGCGCGCTCGAGCGCGGCGATCGCCGCGCCCATCGCGCCGCTCTCGAGAATGCCTGTCGGCGCCGCCGCCTTGCCGATCAGGCGCAGCACCTCGTCGCCGGCCGGCCCCATCATGATGACGTCGCCGGCGGCCTTGGACTTGAACTTGTAGATCATCGGGGGATGGTTCCTGCTAGCGGGTGCATCAGCCGGGCACCGCGTACATGTAGCCGCGGTTGAACGGGAACTGCGATTGTGCGCCGCGCATCGGCCCTTCCCCGACCTGCCCGCTCGGCCGCGCCGCGAGCATCTGGAACAGCGCCATCCAGCCCTGCTCGAAGCCCATCGCGCTGCCCGCCAGGTACAGGCGGTAGGCGCGCACCACGCTCTCGCGCGTGAGCTCGCGCGCCTTCGCGAGCTGGGCCTCGAGCGCGTCGCTCCAGGCCCACAGGGTGCGCGCGTAGTGCGGGCGAAGGTTCTCGAGGTCGAGCGGCTCGAACTGCGCCTCGCTCATGACCTCGGTCACCTTCGAGACGTGCATCAGTTCCCCGCCGGGGAAGATGTAGCGCTCGATGAAGTCGCCCATGCCGGCGCCGAGCTGGTGGTTGCGCGTGCCGCCGGCCGTGATGCCGTGGTTCAGCAGCAGCCCGCCGGGCTTGAGCAGGCGGTGGATCTTCGCGAAGTAGGCCGGCATCAGCGCGCGCCCGACATGCTCGAACATCCCGATCGACGCGATCTTGTCGTAGGGTCTGCCCTCGGGCAGTTCGCGGTAGTCGAGCAGCTCCATCGTCACGCGGTCGCGCAGGCCGCGCGCGTCGATCAGCTGGTTGACGTGGGCGTGCTGGTTGCGCGACAGCGTGATGCCGTGCGCGCGCACGCCGTAGTGTTCGGCCGCCCACATCAGCAGCCCGCCCCAGCCGGCGCCGATGTCGAGGAAGCGCTCGCCGGGCTTGAGCATCAGCTTGCGGCAAACGTGGTCGAGCTTGGCCTGCTGCGCCTGCGCCAGCGTCATCGGCGCCTCGCGGAAGTACGCGCACGAGTACAGCCGCATCGGGTCGAGCCAGAGCTCGTAGAACGCGTCCGACACGTCGTAGTGGAACTGGACCTGCTGCGCGTCGGCGTGCGCCTGGTGGCGCGCCCGCGAGCGCGCGTTCAGGCGGATCTCGCGCCACCAGTTCAGGGTCGCGCTGCCGCCGCCGTCAAGCCTCGGGTCGGTGCCGATCATCTGCGCGGCGATCACCATCAGGTCGCGCACGCTGCCGTCGAAATCGAGCTTGCCCTCGACGTAGTCCTGCGCGACCTTGCCGACCTCGCCGGCCGCGATGTGCGCCAGCGGCGACAGCTGCTTCAGGCGGATCGTGATCGCGGCGTCCGCGGCCCCGATGCGGTGCCCGTCGGGCAGCACCACTGCCAGCGGCAGCGTCAGGCCTTCGAGCTTGCGCTCCAGCAACGAATCCATCACTTTCATCGTCGAACCTCCGGGTCCGACTGTACAAAAGTTGCGGGCACGCCGCTCGGTGTCTATTTCAGCGGCGCTTGCGCTCCAGCAACGAATCCGTCACTTTCGCGACTGCGGACTCGTCGGGTGATCGCCGCCCGGTGTCTCTTTTCAGCCGCCCGGAGCGGTCGGTGCGCGCCCCAGGCGCACCTCGAAGGCCGTCGCGTCGAGGGCCGGCGCGAACAGGTAGCCCTGGAACTGGTCGCAGCCGATCGACTGCAGGAAGCGGCGCTGGGCCTCGGTCTCGACGCCCTCGGCGATGATCTGCAGCCGCAGTGCGCGGCCCAGGTGCACGATGGCCTGCACGATCGCGGCGTCGCTTTCGTCGGCGGGAAGGCCGCTGACGAAGGCGCGGTCGATCTTGAGGCGCCCGACCGGCACCCGCTTCAGGTACGCGAGGCTGGAGTAGCCGGTGCCGAAATCGTCGATCGCAAGCTGCACGCCGAGCTCCGAGAGCGCCTGCAGCCGGCGCATTGCGTCCTGCGCGTCCTGGATCAGGATCGATTCGGTCAGCTCCAGTTCCAGCCACTGCGGCGCCACGCCCGCCTCGCACAGCACCGCGGCGACGCCGTCGACGAAACCGGGCTGCTGAAACTGCA
The DNA here is from genome assembly GCA_043725365.1 of Rhizobacter sp. Taxonomy (GTDB): domain Bacteria; phylum Pseudomonadota; class Gammaproteobacteria; order Burkholderiales; family Burkholderiaceae_C; genus LMDS01. The sequence continues at coordinate 4,996 of JAYSLR010000585.1, forward strand.
GCGCCGAGACATTGACCGACACCGGGATCCATAGGCCCGCGTCGGCCCATACCGCCACCTGGGCAACGGCACGCCGCAGCACCCAGTCGCCGATCGCGACGATGAAGCCGCTCTCCTCGGCCACCGGGATGAACTCGCCGGGCGACACCTCGCCCAGCTCCGGGTCGTTCCAGCGGATCAGCGCCTCGGCGCCGACGACCGCGCCGCTCTTCAGATCGACCTGCGGCTGGTAATGCAGGCGGAACCCGTCCTGCGCGAGCGCCAGCCGCATCGCATGATCCAGCTGCATGCGCGAGCGCGACTGGCCGTCGTGGGCATCGGGCCGTGTCTTGTGGAAGCGAAAGGCGGCGCGCCCGGCCTGCTTGACCTCGCGCATCGCCGCGTCGCAGCGCCGCATCAGCTCGTCCATGCTGGCGCCGTCGGCCGGGTGCAGCGCGATGCCGACGCTGGCGGTCACCGTGAAGCTCATGCCGCCCTGCGTGAACGGGCGCTTCAGCGCCTCCATCACGCGCCAGGCCGTGGCCTCGGCGCCGCGCGCGTCGGCCTGGTTGGCGAGCACGACGAACTCGTCGCCACCGAGCCGGGCCACCGTGTCGACCTCGCGCAGGCAGCCACGGATGCGCTCGGCCACGTCGAGCAGCACGCGATCGCCGAAGCCGCGGCCCAGCGTCTCGTTGATGTGGTTGAAACGGTCGAGGTTCAGGAACAGCAGCGCGAACGGCGTGCCGTCGCGCTTGGCCTGCGCGAGCGCGCCTTCGACGCGGTCGGCCAGCAGCCGCCGGTTCGGCAGCCCGGTCAGCGCGTCGGTGTACGAGAGGGTCTCGATGCGCCGGTTCGCCGCGAGCTTCTCGGTGATGTCGCGGAACGAGTAGACCCGGCCGGTCGGGCGACCGTGCAGGCATTGCGGCATCGTCACGCGCTCGAACACCTGGCCGGACCGCAGCTGCAGCACGTCGCTCGCCTGCAGCAACACCGCACCGTCGATCGCGGCCAGGCGCTGCATGTAGGCGGTCGGGTCGGCGACGCTGCGGCGCATCCAGTCGAGCACCGCGTCGTCGGCATGCCGGCCGAGCAGCTCGGCGGGGATCTGCCACAGGCTCGCAAAGCGCCGGTTGAAGTTGCGGATCCGGCCCGCCAGGTCGGTGACGAGGATGCCGTCCTGCGTCGACTCGAGCGTCGCGCGCAGGTCCGCGCACGCGCCCTCGAGTTCGCGCTCGACGCGCACCTGGTCGCTGCGGTCGTGCAGCACGACGACGAACAGCACGGCGCCGTCGCTCCCCTGCACGCGGCTGACGCGCCGCGTGACCGGACGCGTCTCGCCGTTCGCGGCATTGACGAGCGTGTCGGATTCGATGTGGTCATCGAGCCCGCGCGCGACCTCGTCCCAGAAGCACAGGTCTTCGGGCGTGGCCGCGAGTTCCAGCACCTCGCGGCCGACCAGCTCCCCCGGCGCCATCGCCATCAGCTCGCCGGCGGCGTGGTTCGCACCGACGATGCGCAGCTCGCGCGCGTCGACGAGCCAGACGGCGTCGAGCATCGCCTCGATCAGCCCGCTCCAGGCCGCGAGCGCCGCGGTCGCCGGGGCGTGCACCACGAGGTCGCGGTTCACGGCGCCCCCGTCAGGCCGCGAGCGCGGCGTCGTTCGCGGCCGCGAGCGGCTCGAAGAAGTAGGCGATGCGCGGGCGCGGCGCGAGGTACTCGAGCGAGAGCACCGGCAGCTGCGACGGGCGGATGCTGCGCCGGATGCCGACGCCCTGGGTCGATTCGAGGTCGACGATCAGCGCCTCGTCGCGCGGCACCTTCGGCTCGTGCACCAGCACGCGCGGCTTCAGCGGGCGCGTCGAGTTGACGCCGACGACCATCGCGTAGCGGTCGTCGGTGAGCTGCACCGTCGAACCGGCCGGGTACACGCCCATCATGCGGATGAAGGCGCCCAGGATCGCGGTGTCGAACTTGGTCTTGCCCTGCGCGAACAGCAGCGACAGCGACTCGTGCGGCGTCAGCGCCCGCGAGGCGACGTTCGGGTTGCACAGGTTGTCGTAGCGGTTCACCAGCGAGACGATGCGCGACGCCGCGGTCATGCGGTCGGTGTTCAGGCGCAGCGGGAAGCCGCTGCCGTCGGCATGCTCGTGGTGCTGCGCGACGACCAGCGTCGCGCCGGGCGTCAGGTTCATCTTGCGGGCATGGTTGACGCCGTGCGCGACGTGTTCTTCGTAGTAGCGCAGCTCGGAGCCGCTGAAGTGGTCTTCGCGGTGGCGCACCCGTTCGGGCAGGTCGAGCTTGCCCATGTCGTGCAGCATCGCGCCGACGCCCAGGTCGAGCATGTCGGCCTCGGCCAGACCGAAGGTGCGGCCCATCAGCAGCGAGATCACGGTCACGTTCATCGCGTGCAACGAGGCCTTGTCGCCGGCACCGTCGGACAGCAGCCGGATGCACAGTTCCTGCTCGCCCAGCATCTTGTCGACCAGCGCCTTCGACAGCTGCTGCGCCTGGGCACCCGCTTCGACTGGCTTGCTCGCCACCAGCTCGGTCACGTGCTTGCACTCGCGCGCGGCCTCGGCGAACTGGCGTTCGCACAGCAGCAGCGCGCTGCGCTGGCCGGCGAGCCGGCGCCGGTGGGCGCTGCGCGCGAGCGCCTCGGGCGACTCGCCGATCCGGGCAACGCCGGTCAGCTCGGCCGGCTCGGTGACCGGGGCGGCGGCCAGCCCGTCGGTCGGCGCGGTCGTGCTCGCCGGCCCGAGGCTGTCGTCGTGCTTCGATTCGGTCTCGAGCGGTGCGGGCCGGGTCCAGCCCGTCGCTTCGACCGGCGGCAGCGCGTCGCTCTGTGTCGGGCTCCAGCGCACGCGCTGCACGCCCAGCGAACGGATCGTCGCGACCTGCTCGACGTTCGCGATCTTGAAGCTGCCGAGCGGGAACGGGTGCGACATCCAGCTCATGTCGAGGTGAATGAACATGCCGATGCGCAGGTCGTCGACCTCGATCAGCTCCTTGGCAGTGGCTGGTTTCATCCGGTGAGGGCGCGTGCGCAATGGGCACACGCGGCCTGACGGGGATATCGGCGCCCGCCCGAGGGACTTGAATCGGCGGCGCCCCGGCCAGTGGCCTGCGCGCGACGAGCCGCCAGCCGCCGGCCGTCGGCCGGGAGGCCTGTCACATTCGGATGCACATCGACGCGGGCCGCTCAGCGCTGGATGCGCGTGGACAGCACGATCGCCGAAGTCGTGCGCTCGACGCCGTCCAGGCCGCCGATGCGGTCGATCAGCGCGTCGAGCTCGCCGATCGAGGCGGCCGCGACGATCGCGATCAGGTCGAACGGGCCGCTGACCGAATGCAGCACACGCACCTCGGGAATCCTGCGCAGCGCGACCTCGATGGCGCCGCTGCGCTTCGGCGCCAGCGTGATCAGCACGTGGGCGCGCACCAGTTCGGCCTCGAGCTCGTCGGGCACGACCACCGTGTAGCCGGCGATCACGCGCCGGCGCTGCAGCCGCTCCATGCGGCTTTGCACCGTGGTGCGCGACAGGCCGAGCTTGCGCGCCAGCTCGGCGGTCGGCGCACGGGCGTCGTCGCGCAGCAAGGCGATCAGCGCGACATCGGTCGCGTCCAGGGTCGGTTTCGTCATTTGTTTTAGTTTTGACCGTCGATATGCCGAAGTATGCACCTCGTATCGTCCGAATATCTAGTTCACTTTGCCGTTCTCCGCAGCAGAATCTCCGCATCTCCGCATCTCCGCATCTCCGCATCTCCGCATCTCCGCATCTCCGCATCTCCGCATCACCGCGTCACCCGGAGCCCTCCCATGAAAGACATCCTCGTCATCGGCGGCGGCAAGATCGGCTCGGTCGTGGCCGACCTGCTGGT
>JAYSLR010000586.1:0-1751 GCA_043725365.1 Rhizobacter sp.
GGCGCAGGTTGAGCCGCAGGCGCGACACGGTGGCGGGCGGGGTGGGCATGGCGGCGGCTCCGTTTTGCTGACCTGATTTTCAGATCATTCAGATCATGATTGTGCGCTTTGCCCTTTCACGGCCCGTCGCTACCATCGGCCGATCCGCGCGCGACACCGGTCGCGCGCCCGCACGAGGAGACCCCGGTGTTCAAGTTCCTATCCAGCGAGCCGCTGCACGACCCGCTCGCGTCGCCGACGCCGACGGCGCAGACGGAGGTCAAGACCACCACCTGCTACATGTGCGCCTGCCGCTGCGGCATCCGGGTGCACCTGCGCGACGGTGAGTTGCGCTACATCGACGGCAACCCGAACCACCCGCTGAACCAGGGCGTGATCTGCGCGAAGGGCTCGGCCGGCATCATGAAGCAGGTCTCGCCGGCCCGGCTGACGCAGCCGCTGCTGCGCAAGGCCGGCAGCGAGCGCGGGGCCGGCGAGTTCGAGCCGATCTCGTGGGAGCGTGCGTTCGAGATGCTGACCGAACGACTGCAGAAGATCCGCTCCACCGACCCGAAGAAGTTCGCTCTGTTCACCGGCCGCGACCAGATGCAGGCGCTGACCGGCCTGTTCGCGCGCCAGTTCGGCACGCCGAACTACGCCGCGCACGGCGGCTTCTGCTCGGTCAACATGGCCGCCGGGATGATCTACACGGTCGGCGGCAGCTTCTGGGAGTTCGGCGGGCCGGACCTGGACCGGGCCAAGCTGTTCGTGATGATCGGCACCGCCGAGGATCACCACAGCAACCCGATGAAGATCGCGATCAGCAAGTTCAAGCGCGCGGGCGGGCGCTTCATCTCGATCAACCCGGTGCGCACCGGCTACTCGGCGATCGCCGACGAATGGATCCCGATCAAGCCCGGCACCGATGGCGCGCTGTTCATGGCGCTGCTGCACGAGCTGATCGCCGGCGACCTGATCGACCACGCCTTCCTGAAGCGCTTCACGAACGCGCCGCAGCTCGTGGTGCTCGACGACTGCGCACGCCAAGGCCTGTTCGCGTTCGACCCGAACCCCGAGAAGGGCCCGCCGGGCGATGGCCGGCATCCGCACAACAAGCTGGTCTGGGACAAGGCGAGCGGCCAGGTGCTGAACGCCTACCCGGAAGGCATCGCCGACGGCTGCGACCCGGCGCTCGAAGGGCATTACCAGCTCGCCGACGGCACGAAGGTCGCGCCGTCGTTCCAGCTGCTGCGCGACCGCGTCGCGAGCTGCACGCCCGAGTGGGCGGCGGCCATCACCGGCATCGCTGCCGACCGCATCCGCCAACTCGCGCGCGAGATGGGCGAGACCGCGCTGAAGCAGGCCTTCGAGATGCCGATCCCGTGGACCGATGCCTGGGGCAAGGTGCACCCGACCACGCAGGCGCGCCCGGTCGCGTTCCACGCGATGCGCGGTCTCGCGGCGCACTCGAACGGCTTCCAGACGGTGCGCGCGCTGGCGGTGCTGATGAGCGTGCTCGGCACGATCGACGCGCCCGGCGGCTTCCGCCACAAGGCGCCGTACCCGCGCCACATCGTGCCGAACTACCGCGCGTTCAACTCGCCCGAGATGATCCAGCCGAACACGCCGCTGAACGCGGCGCCGCTCGGCTTCCCGGCGAACCCCGACGAGCTCGCGATCAATGCCGACGGCTCGCCGATCCGCATCGACCACGCGTTCTCGTGGGAGCACCCGCTGAGCGCGCACGGGCTGATGCACAACGTGATCACGAA
>JAYSLR010000587.1:0-1634 GCA_043725365.1 Rhizobacter sp.
GCGGCATGAAGATCGGCGGCGTCGATCTCGCGCGCGAGGTGCTGGTGATCGCCGAGATCGGCAACAACCACGAAGGCGACCTCGGCCGCGCGCGCGAGCTGGTGCAGGCCGCCGCGGCCGCCGGCGCGCAGGCGGTGAAATTCCAGACAATTGTCCCCGAGCGGCTGGTGGTGCGCTCCCAGACCGCGCGCATCGAGCAGCTGCGGCGCTTCTGCCTGTCCTATGGCGATTTCGAGAAGCTGGCGCAGACCGCCGCGCAGGCGAAAGTGATGTTCCTCTCCACGCCATTCGACCTGGAGAGCGTGGCCTTCCTCGCGCCGCTGGTGCCGGCGTTCAAGATCGCCTCCAGCGACAACAATTTCGACCCGCTGCTGGAAGCCGTGGCGCGCACCGGCAAGCCGGCGCTGATTTCGACGGGAATGACGTCGATCGGCGATATCAAGCGCACGTGCGGCGTGTTCGAGAAAGTATCGAAGAGCAAGCCCGAGATCGTGCTGCTGCATTGTGTGTCCGCCTATCCCACGCCGCCCGAGTCGGCCAACCTGCTCGCGCTGCGCACCATCGAGCGCGAGACCGGCTACCCGGTCGGCTATTCCGACCACACGCTCGGCATCGAGCAGGCGGTGCTGTCGGTGGCGCTGGGCGCCTGCGTCATCGAGAAGCACTTCACGCTGTCCAAGACGCAATCCGAATTTCGGGACCACCAGCTATCGGCGGAACCCGCGGAGCTCGCCGAACTCGTGCGCCGCGTGCGCGCGGCCCGTGCGGCCCTGGGCGACGGCGTCAAGCGCGTCATGCCCGCCGAGGAAGGCGTGGTCGCTACCGCGCGGCGTTCGGCCGTGGCGCGCCGGGACCTGCCGGCTGGACACGCGATCACCATGGAAGATCTCGACTGGCTGCGGCCCGGTGGCGGCGTGGCGCCGGATGCGGCGCGGCTGCTGCTCGGCCGGAAGCTGCGCCGCGCGGTGGCGGCCGGCGAGCCGATCGCCGCCGACATGGTGGCCTAGCCGATGTGCGGCATCGCGGGGTACTTCGGCCGCGAGACGCTGCCCGAAGCGCGTCTCAAGTCCTGCCGTTCGCTGATGGAACGGCGTGGGCCCGATGGCGGCGAGACGCTGCACCGGCGGGCCGGCGAGCGCAATGCCTACCTGCTGCATGCGCGGCTGCGCATCATCGACCTGGATCCGCGCGCCAACCAGCCGTTCGGCTGTAGCGGCGGCGAGCTCTGCTACAACGGCGAGCTTTACAACTATGTCGAGTTGCGCCGGGCGCTCGCCGCGCAGGGCGCGCAATTCCGCACCGAGAGCGATACCGAGATCCTCGCGATGACGCTGGCGCGGCGAGGCTGGCAGGGGCTGGACGACTGCGAAGGCATGTGGGCATTCGCCTGGCTGGACGGCGCGGGCCTGACGCTTGCCCGCGACCGCTTCGGCGAGAAGCCGCTGTTCGTGTACGAGACCGACGACGGCGTCTATTTCGGCTCCGAGCCCAAGTTCATCTTCGCGCTCATGGGCCGGCGACTCGACATCGACGCCCAGCACCTCTATCGCTACCTCGTGAACGGCTACAAGGCGCTCTACAAGACGCCGGCGACGTTCTTCCGCGGCCTGCGGCAGGTCGCACCCGGCTGTGCG
>JAYSLR010000588.1:0-2009 GCA_043725365.1 Rhizobacter sp.
CGAGGGCGCCGTCGGGCTGCACGCAGTCGGCAGCGGCGCGTAGAGCTGACCCTTGGCAATGCGGAAGTCGATCCCCGGCACGCTTTCGCCGCGCTGTAGCCCGCTCGACGGCGTCTTCGACAGGATGCGGCCGGGCTGGCCCGCATTGAAGCGGATCAACTGGTTCGACGTCGTCACCGCCACGGCGGACTCTTTGCGGGGCGGGCCGTCGGGCGTGGCCGGCGCGGTGGTGCAGGCGCCCAGGCAAGCCGCCGCCAGTGGCACGGCGGCAAGGGCTGATGCCCGGGCAAGGCGCTGGATCGCGAGGGCGGCTCGTGGCATGGATCGTCCTGAGAGTTGGAGGCCGAGATGGGCGGCGAAGGCCGGGCGGGCACGCAGGTGCCGGTGCAATGCGCGGCGCCAGCGGGCGGGGAGTCGTTCAAGCAGACGCTTCGGGTGCGAAAATCCACGCATGACGACCGGCCACCTGACCTTGACGCGCCCCGACGACTGGCACCTGCACGTGCGCGACGGTGCGGCGCTCGCGGCGGTCGTGCCGGCGACCGTGCGCCAGTTCGCCCGCGCGATCATCATGCCGAACCTGAAGCCGCCGGTGACGACGGCCGCACAGGCGGTCGCGTACCGCGAGCGCATCCGCGCGGCCGTGCCCAAGGGCGTCGACTTCACGCCGCTGATGACGCTGTACCTGACCGACACGCTGCCGCCCGACGAGATCGCGCGCGCAGGGGCCGCCGGCGTGGTCGCGCTGAAGCTCTACCCGGCCGGCGCGACGACTCACAGCGATGCCGGCGTCACCGATCTGCGCAAGACTTACCCGACCCTCGAGGCGATGCAGCGCGCCGGCCTGCCGCTGCTGGTGCATGGCGAGGTCACCGACCCCGAGATCGACCTGTTCGACCGCGAGCAGGTGTTCATCGATACCCAGCTGATCCCGTTGCGGCGCGACTTCCCCGAACTGAAGATCGTGTTCGAGCACATCACGACGCTCGAGGCGGCGCAGTACGTCGGCGAGGCCGACGCGCACGTCGCCGCGACCGTGACCGCGCACCACCTGCTCTACAACCGCAACGCGATCTTCCTGGGCGGCATTCGCCCGCACTACTACTGCCTGCCGGTGCTGAAGCGCGAAGCGCACCGGCGCGCACTGGTCGCGGCGGTGAGCTCCGGCAGTGCGAAGTTCTTCCTCGGCACCGACAGCGCCCCGCACGCGGCGCCGCTGAAGGAACACGCGGTCGGCTGCGCCGGCTGCTACACCGCGCTGTCGGCGCTCGAACTGTACGCCGAGGCCTTCGACGCGGCCGGCGCGCTGGACCGCTTCGAGGCCTTCGCGAGCTTCAACGGCCCGGCATTCTACGGCCTGCCGCGCAACGCCGGCACGGTGACGCTGCGGCGCGAGCGCTGGGTGCTGCCCGAGACCGTGCCCTTCGGCGAAACAGTCCTCAAACCCCTGCGCGGCGGCGAAAGCCTGGCGTGGCGACAGCTCGACGAAAGCCCTTCATGAACGAAACCCGCGTGGCACTGTTGATCGATGCCGACAACCTCTCGGGCGACGTCATCGAGCAGGCGATCGAGCACCTGCTGAGGATGTACGGGGCGGTGCACTTCCGGCGCGCCTATTCGAGCCCGCAGAAGGTCATCGAGCATGCCGACCTGTTCCGCCGCCACTCGATCCGGCCGATGGTCAACGTGCCGACCGGCAAGAACTCGACCGACATCGCGCTGGCCGTCGACGCGATCGATCTGGCGATCAGCGAAAGCCCCGATGTCGTCGTGATCGGCTCCAGCGACTCCGACTACGCGCCGCTCGCGCAGCGCCTGCGCGAGAAGGGTTGCCGCGTGCTCGGCATCGGCCAGGCCGGCAAGACCGGGAGCGAGTCGCCGCTCGCCTACGACGAGTTCATCGATCTGGCACACCGCAAGAGCCGCGGCGGTGCGCCGGTCGCGGCCCCGGCCGATGCCCGGCCGGCGCGTGCCCGCCCGCCAGCCGGTCGCGCGCGCGCCGCCGCGTC
>JAYSLR010000589.1:0-6578 GCA_043725365.1 Rhizobacter sp.
GAAGCACGGTCTGGACGGGCTGCCCGGCCTGTGGACCAAGATCCACATCGAATCGGGCTGGGAGACCGCGCTCGAAGCGGCGCTGCGCGAGCGCATGGGTGCGCTCGAGGTCGGGCGCCTCGAAACCGTGCGTGCGTTCGCCGCCGACGCGCCGCCGGCCAGGCTCGCGTTCTACACCGCACCGCAGGCGGCGATCTCGAACACCCACCAGACGCTGCCGAAGCTCAGCGACCTGCTGCGCCTGAACGACGCCGGCCTGAAGGCGCTGCTGAACGACTGGCTCGAAGGCGTGTACACCGCGCAGACCATCGACGAGGCGCTGGCCGAGCGTGCCCGCCTGACCCACGGCGAGGTCATCATGACCCGCGACGGTCATGCGGTGAGCCCGTTCGCGGTCGCGTTCTACGCCCCCGACTCCGAGCAGGCCGGCATGCTGGCGCGCGCCCAGGAGATCGAGAACCTCGAGCGCCAGCTGCGCGCGCAGAGCCTGATCGCGGAGGAGGCGCGCAGCGCGCTGGTGCGCGCCGAGGCGGCGTACACCGAGGCCTCGCAGCGCCTGGTCGGGGCGCGCCGCGAGGCCGGCGAGACGCAGACCCGCGCGCACCAGCTGCAGGTCGAGCTGCTGCGCCTGTCGCAGCTTGCCGAGGCGACGAGCACGCGCCGCGCCCAGCTCGACGACGAACTCGCCGAGATCGACGCCCAGCTCGAGGAGCTGGCCGAGCGCGGCGCGACCGGCGAGGCGCGTTTCGAGGAACTCGACATGCAGCTGGCGACCACGCAGGAGCGCCACGCCGAACTCGACGATGCCGTGATCGGCGCCGAACGCCAGTTGGCCGAGGCGCGCGCGCAGTTGCGTGCGCTCGAGCGCGAGGCCCAAGAGGCGCAGTTCGCGGCGCGCTCGCTGGCGGCACGCCGCGGCGAACTGGAACGCGGCATCGAGACGGCGACCCAGCAGCTCGCCGCCAACGAGCAGTCGCGCGCCCAGCTGCAGGAAGAACTGACGCATCTGGCCGACGCCTCGGCCCAGGCCGGGCTGCAGACCGCGCTGGCACTGAAGCTCGATCGCGAGGCCGCGCTCTTTGCTGCGCGCAGCGAATACGACGACCTGACGCTGCGCCTGAAACGCGCCGATGAACAGCGCATGCAGCACGAGCAGAGCCTGCAGCCGCTGCGCGACCGCATCACCAAGCTGCAGCTCGAGGAGCAGGCCGCGCAGCTCGGCGGCGCGCAGTACCTCGACCAGCTCGTGGCGGCAAACGTCGACCTCGAGGCGCTGTCCGCCGGCATCGAGGCGAACGGCGTCAGGCTCGCCGGCCTGCAAGGCGAGATCGACCGCATCAACCGCGAGGTCGCCGCGCTCGGCGCCGTCAACCTCGCCGCACTCGACGAGCTGAGCGCGTCGCGCGAGCGCAAGACCTTCCTCGATGCGCAGAACGCCGACTTGGTCGAGGCGATGACGACGCTCGAAGACGCGATCCACAAGATCGACCTCGAAACGCGCGACCTGCTCGCCAGCACCTTCGAGCAGGTCAACGGTCATTTCGGCCGCATGTTCCCGACGCTGTTCGGCGGCGGCACGGCGAAGCTCGTGATGACCGGCGACGAGATCCTCGATGCCGGCGTGCAGGTGATGGCCCAGCCGCCCGGCAAGAAGAACAGCACGATCCACCTGCTGTCGGGCGGCGAGAAGGCGCTGACCGCGATCGCGCTGGTGTTCGCGATCTTCCAGCTGAACCCGGCGCCGTTCTGCCTGCTCGACGAGGTCGACGCGCCGCTCGACGACGCCAACACCGAGCGCTACGCCAAGCTCGTCAAGGAGATGGCGCAGGGCACGCAGTTCCTGTTCATCAGCCACAACAAGATCGCGATGGAGATGGCCGGGCAACTGATCGGCGTGACGATGCAGGAGCAGGGCGTCTCGCGCATCGTCACGGTCGACATGGACGCTGCGGTCGGCCTCGCCGAAGCCGCCTGAGCGGCCCGTACCCGCCCCGACATCCGATGAGCAACACCCTGACGATCGCGCTCGCCTCGCTCGGCGGCGTCGTGCTGGCCGGCGTGGTCGCGCACGGCGCCTGGCAGGCGCGTCGCGCCGACCCGAAGCGCGCCGAACGCCCGCCCGAGCGCCACGAACCGCGCGAGCCGGTGATGGGCGACCTGACGCCGCCCGCCTCCGACGAACCCGGCGGCCCCGGCCTGCTCGCCGAGCTGTCGGTGCCGGCGCCCGAGCGCCGTGCGAACCGGCGCGTGGTGCCACGCCTGGACGCGCTGATCGACTCGATCGCCACGCTCACCGTCGAGGCCCCGATCGCCGGCGCGCAGGTGCTCGCGCACCTGCCGACGACGCGCCGAGCCGGCGGCAAGAGCTTCATGATCGAGGGGCTGAACAGCGAGAGCGGCGAGTGGGAGCAGCCGGTCGCCGGCCAGGCCTACGGCGAGTTCCAGGCCGGCGTCCAGCTCGCCAACCGCACCGGCGCGCTGAACGAGATCGAGTACTCCGAGTTCGTGCAGAAGGTGCAGGCCTTCGCCGACGCGATCGGCGCGCTGGCCGACTTCCCGGACATGCTGGAAGCGGTGGCCTCGGCACGCGAACTCGACCAGTTCGCCGGTGCCCACGACGCCCAGCTCGCGGTGCACCTGCGCGCGCGCGGATCGGCGTGGAGCGTCGGCTACATCCAGCAGCAGGCCGGCCACCACGGCTTCGTGCCCGGGGTCGTCCCGGGCCGGCTCGTGATGCCCGCGGCCGACGAGGGCGCACCGCCGGTGCTGACGCTGAGTTTCGATTCGCAGGCCGCGCTCGCCGACGACCCGAACCTGGCCGCGGTGCGCGACGTGATGCTGAGCTTCGACGTGCCGCAGACCGACCCGGTCGCGCAGCCGTTCGCCGCCTGGCAGGCCGGTGCGCAGGCGCTGGCCCAGGGCATGGACGCGGCCGTGGTCGACGACCACGGCCGCGCGCTCGGGGCCGAGAGCTTCGCGGCGATCGGCAACGAACTCGGCCAGCTCTACGCCGCGCTCGAGGGCCGCGACCTGCCCGCGGGCTCGCCGGCGGCGCGGCGGCTGTTCAGCTAAGAGCGTATCCGTAAATGATGCTGATGCTCAGTGGCACCCTGCGGAACGCGATGATGGCGGGAGCCGAGGGGTTGCGCGCGACGAAGCTGCGCTCGAGTCTCTCGTAACGCACGAGCAGCTTGCGGAAGCGGTTGAACCAGGCGTTGTATACCTCGACCGCTCAGCATCGGGCCTTCTTCGTTGGATGGCGCCGCTTGATGCCGATCTCCTTGCGGCGGTCGACGACACGGGCGATGTGGCCGTGCGCTTCGATGACTCGCAGGCTCTCCGCGCGTCGATATCCGGCGTCGGCGAAAAGATGCTGCTTGACGTTCTTGCGGCGCATGGCCGCAACAATCCCAGCATCACCCAAATTCGCGCCTTCGAGCGTACCCTGGGCAAAGAAGTCGGGCTTCTCCAGCTCGTCGACGTTTTGACCCTTGGCGAACACGCGGCCCTGATGCACCGCCACCCTGACAGGCTCATCTGATGAGCCATCACGGCCATAGACTGCTGGGCATGACCGGACAACCCAGCTCACCGCTCTCCTCGATTCCTGTCTTCTTTCGCAAGGAGATGGCCGCCGAGAACCAGAGCTTTTCGCCCAGCGCGTCCAAGCCTGCAGCGGTGGTGGCGTCGTGGTCGCAGCTCGACTACCCGCTCAGGTTCATCGAGGCGCCGCCGCTGACCCGAGACGAGTTGAAGCGGGCGCATGACCCGACCCATGTTGACGACATCCTCGACGGCCGCAAGGCCAATGGGTTTGCGAACACCTCCGCAGACGTGGCTAGGTCGCTGCCCCATACGAACGGGGCGATGCTGGCGGCGGCGCGCGAAGCGTTGGTCAACGGCCTCGTGGCCGTGGCGCCCTGCTCCGGCTTCCACCACGCGGGGTTCTCGGAGGCGGCGGGCTACTGCACATTCAACGGCTTGATGGTGACGGCGCTTGCGCTGAAGGCGTCGGGCGAGGTGCGGCGCGTTGGCATCCTCGACTTCGACGAGCACTATGGCGACGGCACCGACGACATCATCAAGTACCTCAAGATCGACTGGATCGCGCACCACACCGAGGGCCGGGAGTACCACCTGCCAACGGACGCGGAACCCTTCTTGGCTCGCATCCCGTCCATCGTGAGGGCGATGCAGGGTTGCGATGTGATCCTGTACCAGGCCGGGGCCGACCCGCACGTCGACGACCCGCTCGGTGGGTGGTTGACGACCGAGCAGATCTTCGAGCGTGACGTGCGGGTGTTTGATGCTGCCCGGAGGCTGGGGCTGCCGGTCGCGTGGAACCTGGCCGGCGGCTATCAGACGCCACTGCGAAAGGTACTGGACATTCACGACAACACGATGCGGGCGTGCGGAGCCGCGTATCTGACGCTGCGAAGCTGACCGGACCGGTGACGCAAAACGGAGCGCTGGAATGAAGTTGATCTTAAGCCGCAAAGGCTTCGACTCCGAGAACGGGGGTTGTGCGAGCCCGATCTTCGAGGACGACTCGATGGTGTCGCTGCCGATCCCAACGGCCAACGCGCCGCACACGCTTGCATGCGCCACCGCCCACCACGCCGAGTTCAAAAGCAGAGACGTTCTCCAGGACCTGACGCGGCGCAAAGCGCTTGCAAACCGTCGGACAAAAGACATGGCCGTGCACCTCGATCCCTATCTGAGACGCTACGGTGCAGCATCTCCCGCAGTGGGCTGGCGCCCCGCCTTCGGCCAGGACGGTGGCGCTCAGGGTCACCTCCAGAAGCAGAACGTTGAGAAGGGAGACCTGTTCCTCTTCTTCGGCTGGTTCAGGAAGGTGCAATTCCACAATGGCCGCTGGCGGTATGTGCCGAAGAGCCCTGACCTCCATGTCCTGTTTGGCTGGCTCCAGATCGGCGAGGTACTGAGCGTCGACCGCGACGCTCCCGACTCCAGCCTGCAGAAGCCGTGGCTTGTCGATCATCCGCATTGGAGGTGCAGGAGCGACATGGATGAGCAGAACACGATCTACGTTGCCTCCGAGAAGTTGATCGTGGACGACGATGACCTGGGTATGCCCGGAGGTGGTGTGTTCCGTCGCTTCGAGTCTCATCTCCAGTTGACTGACTCGGATGCCTCAGGGCGGAGCTTGTGGCGGTTGCCGGGTTGGTTCCACCCTGCAGCACCGGGAAGGCCGCGACTCTCCCATCACGAGACGATCGGTCGTTGGGAGTGGGTGGACGAACGTCGTTCGTATACGCGCCTCCAGACTGTGGCCATCGGCCAGGAGTTCGTGATGGACTTGGGAGCCACACCAAGGGTTCCGACCCACGCGTGGCTCAGGGCGCTGTTTCAAGATGCCGGGTCAAAGCGCGAACGGTAGACGCCAGTCCTGTGCGGAATGGAGATGTCTAGGCGCGAAGCGAAGGACGGGGCTCCGTTCCAGGGGATCGACCAACGCAGCGACTGAGAGCGCGTCCCGCCTGTCTACACTGCGGGTCATGCCCGATCAAGCCTCTTCGACCCCGGCCCGGCGTGCCGCCGAACTGCGCGAGTTGCTGCTGCAGCACGCGCACCGCTACTACGTGCTCGACGACCCGCAGATCCCCGACGCCGAGTACGACCGTCTGTACCAGGAACTGCAGGCGATCGAGGCCGCGCACCCCGAGCTGCTGACGCCGGACTCGCCGACCCAGCGCGTCATCGGCGCGGTGCTCGACGGCCTGGCGCCGGTGCGCCACCAGGTGCCGATGCTGTCGATCCACACTGAGACCGACACGACACCGGCGGGTGCCGAGAAGTTCGACGCCCGCGTGCGCAAGGCGTTCGGGCTGGACGAGTCGGCGCCGCCGCTGGCGTATCACGCCGAGCTGAAGTTCGACGGGCTGGCGATCAACCTGCGCTACGAGCGCGGCGAGCTCGTGCAGGCGGCGACGCGCGGCGACGGCGAGACCGGCGAGGACGTGACCCACACCGTGCGCCTGATCGCCACGCTGCCCAGGCGGCTGCGCGGCGCCGATGCCGTGCAGGCCGCGGTCATCGAGGTGCGCGGCGAGGTCTTCATGCGCCGCGATGATTTCGAGGCGCTGAACGAGCGCCAGCGCCAGCTGATCGAGTCCGGCGCGCGCGGCGAGAAGACCTTCGTCAACCCGCGCAACGCGGCCGCCGGCGTGGTGCGCCAGCTCGATGCCGGCAAGGCGGCGAAGCGGCCGTTGAGCTTCTACGCCTACGGGCTCGGCGAGGTCGTCGGCTGGCCGTTGCCGGCGACGCAGCGCGAGCTGCTCGCCGCGTTGCAGCGCATGGGCGTGCCGGTCAGCGACGAGAGCGCGGTGGTGCAGGGCGCCGACGGGCTGGTGCGCTACCACGAACGCATCGCCGCGCGCCGCGATGCGCTGCCGTTCGACATCGACGGCGTCGTCTACAAGGTCGACGATCTGGCGCTGCAGCAGCGGCTCGGCTTCAAGTCGCGCGAGCCGCGCTGGGCCTGTGCCCACAAGTACCCGGCGCAGGAGCAGACGACGGTGGTGCGCGACATCGACATCCAGGTCGGCCGCACCGGC
>JAYSLR010000590.1:0-3184 GCA_043725365.1 Rhizobacter sp.
AGCACGATCAGCTCGGCCTCGTCACTGCTGACCTGCGCGAGGCGCGCGGCCAAATCGCCGAGCTCGAAGAACAGCAGGCGCTGCGGCATCGCCGCGGCCTCCTGCAGCAGGCGGTAGCCGGAGAACGCGCGCAGCGAGTCGGGCAGCAGCGCTTCGTCGGCCGCGAAGCCGACAGTCCGCACGCTCTCGGCACCGCACCACTGCGGTGGCGCGGGCGCATCGGCACCGTTGCGCACGACGTTCACCAGCGTGCCCATCGCAGCGCCGCCGACGAGCTCGTGCAGGCGAAACGCGACCTCGTCAGGCGCGCTGATGTGGAACGCGAGGCGGTCGATGCCGAGCTGGTCGAAGCGCTGGCCGCCGCCCGCGCGCAGTCGGATGCGCAGCCCGCCGCGCACGCCTTTCGCGCCTTGCAACTGAGGCAGTTGCGCGAGCGACAGGTCGGGCGCGTAGCTGAAGTACTGCGCGCTCACGAGTTCGATCGGCCACAGCGTCACCGCGTGCGCGGTGCGGAATTCGCAGTGCGTGTCCTGCCCGCGCGGCAGCTCCGAGATCAGCGCCGTGCCGCGCGGCACTGCGAAGCCGCGCGTGAGGTTCGGGTCGGCGGTGTCGACGGACAGGCGCGCGATCATCATCGACGGCATCGGCGCGAGAAAGTTCGGGTAGGTCGCCTCGAGCAGGTGCGCGATCAGGCGCGGCTGCTCGGCATCGAGCTTGAGCTGCACGCGCGCCGCCAGGAACGCGAAGCCTTCGAGCAGGCGCTCGACATACGGGTCGGTGACCTCCATGCCCTCCATGCCGAGCCGCGACGCAATCTTCGGAAACTCGCGCGCGAACTCGCCGCCCACCTCGCGCAGGTGGGTCAGCTCGTCGCTGTAGAGGCGCAGGAGGCGGGGGTCCATGGGCGGCGCTCGTCACTCAGCCTCAGCCGCCGCTTTGCAAAGCATCGCAGATCGGGTTTCCCTTGATTCCCCTCGGGCATTGCAAGGTCGTGGGCTGGATGCGCTCCAGCTTCTTGATCGCGCCACCCAATGCGCGCGGTGTGTTCGTCGCGCCAGCCAGCTCGGACGATGGCAGTTCCTCGCCGACTACGCGCTTGACGACATCGGTCGCCCAGGTGGCACAGGTATTCGAGAAGCGCCAACCCGTGAATGCACCCATGACCTTGGTCGCGAGAAGTGCCTGGTCTTTGGTGAGTGCATAGAAGCGGCTGGCCTTGGCGCGATAGCCCAGCCTCATCTCCAGACCGAAGTTGACATCAAATGTCTCGCCGAGCATGAAGCCCGTCGGGTCCTTCACCACACGCCGCACCTCGCCCAGCGAAGAGGCCCACAGGCCAATGCTCGTGCTGTTGCCGTTCTCGAAATGGAGAGTGAGCCAAGCATGACCATCACCGATCGCCTGATCGTCAAGCACGTTGCTGTGAACACCAAGAACCTTCAACATCGATTTCTCCTCAAGAGCGGACCTTGGGCAATGCGCCGCCCACATCTCGCACCTCCACCTGCCCCGCCTCCAGATCCAGCTGCGTGCGCAGCAGGATTTCCAGCGGCACCGGCTGCGACCAGAGGTGGCCGCGGATCTCGAATTCGATGACGTTGTGCGTGTCGAGCACGCTGGTCGCCTCCAGCGCGCGCACCTGCAGCGTCTCGGCCAGGATGCGGGGCTCGTAGCGAACGATGGCCTCGCGGATCATGCGTTCGAGCACGCTCACGTCGAGCCGCGACGCGAGCTGGCCCGAGAGCGGCGGCAGGCCGTAGTTCAGCACGCTCTCGCCGATCAGGGGAAAGCCCGCCGCCTCGCTGCCGAGCGGCTGCACCGCGTTGAACAGCGCCGAGAGATCGCGCAGCACCGCTTGCCGCAGCTGCGCCTTCGACATCACGCGCTGCTCGTCGATCTCGTGGCGCTCGGCTCGCGCGTCGTCGGTCAGCCGGTCGAGCAATGCCGGCTGGAGTCGGTTGCGGACATCGGCGGTGACCATTCGCTCAGCCCGCGGGCTCGGTTTCGTCGCCGGCCGACTCGGCCAGCACGATCTCGCGCGCCTCGAGCATGCCGAGCTCCGGGCCGCTGGTCGTGAACAGCCGCTGGCCCAAGCCGCTGAACTGATCGGGCGCCAGTTCGATCCACTCGGTCGCACGCGAGAGTTGCAGCGCGCCCCCAGCGCTCGCGCCCGAGCGTGCGTAGCGCGTGGGGATCAGCGCCACCGTCTGCCCGCCGTTGTGCAACTGGAACTGCGCCGGCGCCCAGACCAGATCGCGCAGATCGACCGGCGCCTCGATCACGACCTTGGCGACGGCGGCGAAAGGCACCCAGCAGTAGCGGCCCTTGATCACCGCCTCGATGATCGGACCGAGGCGCGAATCGGCATCGGCGATCCACTCGAAGGCTTCGCCGTTGAGCGTGCCGGGCGTGGCCGGCGCGGCCTCGAAGGCTTCGGTGCGCAGCCGCGCCGCGCTCGGGGCATCGCCGCGCGCCTGCGCCTGCAGCGCCTCGACCAGCCACGCGACCCAGGCCTGCGGTTGCCCGAACGCGATCGGTGTCGTCTTGCCGGCGAACACGGCCTCGCGCACGAGCTCGCACTTCAGCGCCTCGCGGTAGGTGTTGACCATCGGTAGCGTCGCCGCGTCGACCTCGCCGCACACTTCGAGTTGCGTCGAGGCGCGCTGCCATTGGCCGAGCACGCACAGCAGCTGGAACAGGAACACGCGCAGTTCCACATCGGCCGCGTGCTCGCGCACCTGGCCTTGCAGCATTTCCAGTGCGCCTTGCGGGTCGCCGGCGGCGATCAGTTCTTCGGCGTCTCTTGTCGACATCATCATGCTCAGCTCGGCAGGATCTCGTCGGTGAAGGTCGAGCCCGCCGCGCCAAGCCCGGCCTCCTGCTGGCGCTTGTATTCGATCTCGACCTTGGTGAACGCGATCGTCACGTGCTCCACGGCGAGGCCGCTGGGCTGGACCTCGATGTCGACGTTCACGATGCGCGCTCTCGACAGCATCATGCGGAAGTAGTCGAGTGCTTCGCCGCCCGCCTTGCGCATCGTCAGCGTCGCCTCTTTGACCTCGTCGTTCGAGACTAGCGCGCTGAGCAGGCCGGTCGAGGCCGCATCGATGCCCTTGGTCAGCACCAGGTTGCGGTACGAGCGGCGCCCGGTCGACTGCGTCGAGCCGATCGCCGTGTTGGCGGT
>JAYSLR010000591.1:0-9967 GCA_043725365.1 Rhizobacter sp.
CGCCGGCACGATCCGCGACAGCGGCGACGCGCTGCTGACGATCATCAACGACATCCTCGACTTCTCGAAGATCGAGGCGGGGCGGATGGACATCGAGGCGCACCCGTTCGACCTGCGCGAGTGCGTCGAGTCGGCGCTCGATCTGATCAGCGCGCGTGCCGCCGAGAAACACCTGGACCTCGCCTACCAGTTCGAAGGCGACGTGCCACCCGCGGTGACCGGTGACGTCACGCGCCTGCGGCAGATCCTGCTCAACCTGCTGAGCAACGCGGTCAAGTTCACCGAGCGCGGTGAGGTGGTGCTGACCGTCTCGGCCGAGGCGGACATGCTCCACTTCGCGGTGCGCGACACCGGCATCGGCCTCAGCGAGGCCGGCAAGAGCCGTCTGTTCCAGAAGTTCAGCCAGGCCGACAGCAGCACCACGCGCAAGTACGGCGGTACCGGCCTGGGCCTGGCGATCAGCAAGCTGCTGGCCGAGCTGATGGGCGGGACGATGGGCGTGGAAAGCGCCGGCCCGGGCCAGGGCTCGACCTTTCGTTTCTCGATGCGCGCGCCGGTGGCCGAACTGCCCGCCGGCACGCGACGCGACTTCATCGGCGCGCAGCCGGCGTTGCAGGGCAAGCGCATCCTGGTGGTGGACGACAACACCACCAACCGCCGCATCCTCGCGCTGCAGGCCGCCAAGTGGGGCATGAATGTCCGGGACACCGAGGCCCCCGCGCAGGCCCTGCAGATGCTGCAGCGCGACGCCTACGACCTCGCGATCGTCGACATGCACATGCCGGGCATGGACGGCGGCGCGCTCGCCGCGCGCATCCGCGAGGCCGGGCACACGCTGCCGCTGGTGCTGTTCACCTCGCTCGGCCGGCGCGAAGAGGCCGACAGCCTGTTCGCCGGCACGCTCGCCAAGCCGCTGCGCCAGAGCCAGCTCTTTGACACGCTGGTCACGCTGCTCGCGCACGAGGCGACGCCGAAGACCGTGCAGCCCGCGGCCAGGCCGAGGATCGATGCCACCCTCGCCGCCCGCCACCCGCTGCGCATCCTGCTCGCCGAAGACAACGTCGTGAACCAGAAGCTCGCGATGCGGCTGCTGCAGCAGATGGGCTACCGCGCCGAT
Source organism: Rhizobacter sp. (assembly GCA_043725365.1). GTDB lineage: Bacteria > Pseudomonadota > Gammaproteobacteria > Burkholderiales > Burkholderiaceae_C > LMDS01. Next base: position 1,118 of record JAYSLR010000591.1, read on the forward strand.
CTGGCGAGCAACGGCATCGAGGCGATCGAAAGCATCGCGCGCCAGACTTACGACGTGGTGCTGATGGACGTGCAGATGCCGGAGATGGACGGGCTCGAAGCCAGCCGACGCATCACGGCGAAGTACGCGGCCGACGCACGCCCCCGCATCGTCGCGATGACCGCCAACGCGATGCAGGGCGACCGCGAGGAATGCCTGGCCGCCGGCATGGACGATTACGTGGTCAAACCGATCCGCGTCGATGCGCTGGTCGAGGCCTTGATGGCCGCAAGGAATCGCGATGGACCGCAGTGACGTCGTGACCCGGATCGCCGGGCTGGCCTGGGCCGGCCGCCAGCGGCAGGCCATCGACACGGCCACCGAGGCGCTGGCCGCGCCCGGCCTGAGCGCGGGGTTGCGGCTGGAACTGCTCGACCAGCGCGCCGAGGCTTCGATGGCCGAGGGCCGGTTCGCCGACGCCGCCGATGACGCCACCGCGATGCTGGCCGTCGCCGAGGCGCTCGGGCAGAACGTGCCCACGGTCCGGGCCCTGATCCGCCGCGCCCTGGCGCTGATGCGCCTGAGCGAGCTCAAGCCCGCACTCGCGGTGGCTCAGCAGGCCGTGGCCCTTGCGCAGGGTAGCGGCGGTGGCGACCTGCTCGCGCGCAGCCTGCTGTGCGAGGCCGAGGCGCAGTTCCGCGCGTCGCAGCCCGAGGCGGCGGTGGCCGTGGCGCAGCGCGCAGCCGACCTGTTCGAGGCCGCCGGCGATGGCGTCAGGCTCGGACGCGCCCACTGGGTGATCGCCTTCGCGCAGACGCGCCGGTCGCACAACGAGGCCTCGCGCACCGCGGCGCAACGCGCGGTCGAACTGGCACGCCAGTCCGGCGACGAGGTCGGCCTGGCCAACGCGCTGAACGTCCTGAGCTTCAGCAGCACCGACATCGCCGAGCGCATGGCGCTGCTGCAGCAGGCGGCGCAGGCCTACGAGCGCGCGGGCCACGTCTACGGCCGCATGGCGGTGATCGGCAACCTCTCGCTCGCCTATGCCGAGCTCGGCCTGTGGCGCCATGCCTGCCGCATCGGCCAAGAGTGCCTGGAGCCGGCCGAGCGCATGGGTGCCCGCATGCACCAGACGCTCGAGCTGGGCGCCATCCTGCGCTGGCGCCTGCATCTCGGCGACATCGCCGGCGTGCGCGCGGACTGGCCGGCCTACGAGGCGCTCGTCGCGGCCCTCGACGAGCCGATCACCCGCATCGACCACAGCCTGTGGGGCAGCGCGCTGGCCCTGGCCGAAGGCGGCACTGGCGCCGCGCTGAAATGCCTGCGCGCGCTGCTGCGCGAGGTGCGCCAGACGAATCCGGGGTTCGAGCTCTATGTGCTGATCCCGCTGGCGAAGACGCTGATGCTGCATGGGGACGCCGGCGCCGCGCTGCGCGCGACACAACGCGGCACCCGGCTGCACCGCGCCCACGGCTTCGCCCGCGCCGGCTTCGGCCAGAGCCAGGACATCTGGTGGTGGCACGCGCGGGCGCTGGCCGCCAACGGCCGCGACGCCGACGCCTGGGCCGCACTGCAGCGCGCCCACGGCCTGCTGCTGGCGGCGGTGCGCAACGTGCGCGACGAAGGCCTGCGCCGCAGCTACCTGAACAAGCACGAGGTCAACCGCGGCATCGTGCACGAGTGGCTGCGCGAAGCGGCGCGGCGCGCGCTGCCGCCGGCGCAGCGCCTGGCCCACCTCGAACTCGCCAGCAACCCGGTCGAACCGTTCAAGCGCCTGGTCGACACCGGCATGCGCCTGAACCAGTTGCGCAGCGAAGCCGAACTGCACGACTTCCTGATCGACGAGGTCACCGAGCTCAGCGGCGCCGAGCGCGTGCTGCTGGTGCTGGAAGCCGACGCCGGTGTGCAGATCGCCGGCGCGCTGCTGCCCGACGGCGAAGACGCGCAGGCGCTGCTGCGCGCGATCACGCCGTGGCTCGACGAGGCGCGCAGCACGCGCGCGGTGCGCTTGCGCCACGGGCCCGAGGGCGCCGACGCGGTCGACCAGCGCTCGTGCCTGGTCGCACCGCTCGTCGCGCAGGACCGGCTGCTCGGCCACCTCTACGCCGACCTCGACGGTGCCTACGGCCGCTTCCACGACGCCGACCGCGACCTGCTGGCGATGCTGGCCGCGCAGGCCGCCGTGGCGCTGGCCAACCTGCGCTTCGCGGCCGGCCTGGAAGCCCAGGTCGCCGCGCGCACCGCCGATGCCCGCGCCGCCCAGGCACAGGCCGAACTGCGTGCCGGCGAACTCGCGGTGATCAACAGCATCCAGCAGGGCATGGCTGCCGAGCTCGACTTCCAGGCCATCGTCGAGTTGGTCGGAGACAAGCTGCGCGAAGTGTTCGACACCACCATCCTCGTCATCGCCTGGCTGGACGAGCCGGCCGGTCTGATTCGATTCGGCTACGGCTGGGAGCAGGGACGGCGCCTGGAAGTACCGCCCGTGCAGATCGCGGCCGTCGCCGCCGGACGCCGCTACTACCGGTCCCTCCTCGCGCATCGGCAGGTGCACTGGAACAACCAGGCCGAGTACCGGGCGTGGGAACTGTTCGTGGTCGACGGCACCGCGATGAGCCGATCGGGGGTGCTGCATCCCATCGTCGCCGGCGACCGGACGCTCGGCTTCATTGCCCTGGAGAACATGGATCGTGACGACGCCTTCGACGACGCCGATCGGCGCCTGTTGTCGACCGTCGCCGCGAGCATGGGCGTGGCGCTCGAGAACGCGCGGCTGCTCGACGAGACCAAGCAGGGGCTGGTGCAGCAGACGGCGACCGCCGAGGTGTTGCAGGTCATCAGCAGCTCGGTGTCGGACGCGCAGCCGGTGCTCGAGAAGATCCTCGAGAGCTGCAGCCACCTGTTCGATGCCGCGTGGATGAACGTCATGCTGATCGGCGAGGACGGGCGCCTGCATCTCAGCGCCACCCGCACCGTCGCCTCGGCGGCCGACCTGGCAGGATGGACAGCGGCCGATCTCGCCGCGAGCAAGGAAAAGCTTCAGTCCGTCTTTCCGATGCCGCTGGCCGGCACCGGCACCGCCGAGGCGATCGCGACCGGGCGCGTGCTCGACTTTCCCGACGTGCTGAACGGCGCCGACGTGCCGCGCGGCGTGCGTGCCCCGGCGCTGGCGCTGGGCCTCAACTACTCGCAGATGATGGCGCCGCTGATGGAGCGCGGGCGCGGCCTCGGCGCGATCTCGCTGGCGCGGCCGGCGCTCGGCGGCTTCACGGCCAAGGAGCAGGCGCTGCTGGCGACCTTCGCCGACCAGGCGGTGATCGCGATCCGCAACGCGCGGCTGTTCAACGAGACCCAGGAAGCGCTCGCGCAGCAAGCCGCCGCCGCCGAAGTGCTGCAGTCCATCAGCGTCTCGGTCTCCGACGCCCGGCCCGTCTTCACGACGATCCTGAATTGCTGCGGGCGGCTGATTCCCGACGTCGACTATGTGCAGGTCCAGCTGCTGGACGAACAGGGGCTGGTGCAACTGGTCGATCACCGCTTCGGCAGCGTCCGCGGCGGTGAACCCGGCAAGCAGGAGGAACGGCGCGCCGAGCTGATGGCGAGAGAGCAGGCGCAATTTCCGCACCCGCTGGCGGGAACGGCCCTCGAGGCAGCCCTGCAGCAAGGGCAGACGGTGGTCTACGCCGACACGCTGAACGGCCCCGACACGCCGCCGGCGACGCGCATCGACGCGCAGCGCTGGGGCCACAGCTACTCGCAGATCAGCGTGCCGCTGCTGTGGGAGGGCCGCGTCATCGGCGCGATCGAGGCGTTCCGCCGCGAGCTCGGCGGCTTCCGGCCCAACGAGCGCGCGCTGCTGGCGGGCTTCGCCGACCAGGCCGTCATCGCGATCCAGAACGCGCGCCTGTTCAACGAGACCCGCGAGGCGCTGGAGCAGCAGCAGGCCTCCGGTGAGGTGCTGGGCGTGATCGGCAGCTCGGTGGCCGACACCTCGCCGGTGTTCGACAAGATCCTGGTGGGCTGCGAGCGCCTGTTCAACGGCTCGCAGATGATCGTGTTCCTGGTCGACGATGGTGACATTCTCGACGTCGCTGCGATGCGCGGCCCGGACCCGGAGCGGATCAAACGCGCCCGTGCGCTGTTCCCCAGGGCGCTGGCCGGCACCGCGACCGAGCAGGCGATTCGCGAACGCCAGCTGGTGACTTTTGCCGATGTCCTGCGCGACCCGGGTGTCCCCGATGGCCTGCGGCAAGTCGCGGCGCAGTTCGGTGAGAGCTATTCGGTGGCCGTGGCGCCCATGTTGCGGGAGGGCCGCGCGATCGGCTCGATTCTCGTCGGCCGGTCCGAACTCAGAGCCTTCGATGCCGCCGAGCGGCGCATGCTGCAGACCTTCGCCGACCAGGCCGTGATCGCGATCCAGAACGCCCGGCTGTTCCGCGAGACGCAGGAGGCGCTGGAGCGGCAGACCGCGACGGCCGACATCCTGCGCGTGATCAGCGCGTCGCCGAACGACCTCCAGCCGGTCTTCCATGCGATCGTCGGCGCGGCGTTCCGGCTGTTCGACGTCGCGTTCGCGGTGCTGTTCCGGCGCGAGAACGACCACTATCGCGTGATGTCGCTCGCGCAAAAGGACAGTCCGATCTCCGGGCCCTCGGCCAATCTGCTGCCGCTCGACGCGCAGGCCAATTTTCCGTCGCAGGTCATGCTCGGCCGGCGCATGCTGCACGTTCCGGATTGGAACGCGGTCGAGTTGCCCCCGCACGAACAGCGGGTGCATGACGCGGAGGGCATCGCTTCGGCGCTGATGCTGCCGATCGTGCTGGGTGACGACTGCATCGGGTCGCTGGGCGTGGGACGGCATGTCGCGGGCGCGTTCAGCGACAAGGAGATCGCGCTGCTGCGCGCCTTCGTCGACCAGGCCGTGATCGCGATCCAGAACACCCAGCTGTTCAACGAGACCCAGGAAGCCCTGGCGCGGCAGACCGCCACCTCCGACGTGCTGCAGGTGATCAGCGAATCGCCGACCGACGTGCAACCGGTGTTCGAGATCATCGCCGAACGCGCAGCGGCGTTGACCGCGGCGCGCTACTGCCTGGTGACGCGGCTGGTCGGCGAGGAGTTGCGGCTGGTGAGCCTGCACGGCGTCAACGCGGCCGGCACCCACGCGCTGCGCGCGGCCTGGCCGCAGCGCCTGGCCGACAGCACCTCGATCGCGGCGCGCGCGCTGCGCGAGCGTGACGTGGTCAATGTCGCCGACCTGCTCGCGCTGCCCGACGCCGAGTACGCGCCTGTGTTGAAGCAGGCCTGCGAGGAGGCGGGCTTCCGCAGCGGGCTGTCGGTGCCGATGCTGCGCGACCGCCAGCTGATCGGCGCGATCACTGTCAACCGCGCCGAGCCTGGGCTGTACGCCGACAAGGAGATCGCGCTGCTGCAGACCTTCGCGCGCCAGGCCGTCGTCGCGATCGAGAACGTGCGGCTGTTCAACGAGACCAAGGAAGCGCTGGAGCGCCAGACCGCGACCGCCAACGTGCTCAAGGCGATCAGCCGCTCGACCTTCGACCTGCGCGCGGTGCTCGAAACCCTGATCAGCACCGCGGCCCGGCTGTGCCATGCGCAGTTCGGGGTGATCTTCAAGGTCGAGGGCGATGCCTGCATGGCCGCCGGACTGTTCGGCGCGACGCCGGCGCTGATCGAGCACCTGGCGGCGCATCCGCCGCGGGTCAGCCAGCGCGACGGGCTGACCTCGATCGCCGCGGCCACCGGGCAGGCGGTGCAGGTCGAGGACGCGCTGACCGACCCGGGCTACGGCCGGCCCGACGTGCAGCGCGTCGGCGCCTACCGCACGCTGCTGGCGGTGCCGATCCTGCGCGAGGGCACGCCGATCGGCGTGCTGACGCTCGGCCGGATGGAGGTGCGCGCCTTCAACGACAAGGAGACCGAGCTCGTCACCTCGTTCGCCGACCAGGCCGCGATCGCGATGGAGAACGTGCGCCTGTTCAACGAGACCAAGGAGGCGCTCACCAAGGTCGAGCAGCGCACCGCCGAGTTGAGCGAATCGCTGGACTACCAGACCGCGATCAGCGAGGTGCTGCGGGTGATCAGCGAATCGCCGACCGACGTGGCGCCGGTGTTCGAAGCGATCCTGGAAAGCGCGTCGAACCTGTTCGCGGGGCCGCTGGCCGCGTTGTTCCGCTATGACGGCCAGTTGGTGCACATGGTGGCGACACGCAACTGGTCCGCCGAGGCGATCGCGGATGCTCGTCGCTACTATCCGGGCCCGCCGGACCCGCACATGATGAGCGGCCGCGCCATCCTGGCCGGCGAGGTGATCACGCAGGAAGACACGCTGTCGGATGCCCACTACGATCAGGCGCTCGCACGCCGCGGGCACTGGCGTCGCATGATCGGCGCGCCGCTGCTCAAGGACGGCGTGACGATCGGTGCGATCGTCGTCGCCTGGCCGGAACCGGGCAAGCTGCCGCAGCGCCAGATCGATCTGCTCCGGACCTTCGCCGATCAGGCCGTCATCGCGATCGAGAACGTGCGGCTGATGAACGAGACCCAGGAGGCGCTCGAGCGGCAGACTGCGACGGCCGAGATCCTGAAGGTCATCGCCGGTTCACCGTCGGACGTGCAACCCGTGTTCGACGCGATCGCGCACAGTGCCTTTCGCCTGATCGGCGGCTTCTCGACCGCGGTGGCCCGCGTCGTCGGCGACGAGTTGCGCCTGGTGGCGCTGTCGAGCACCGACGAGGCCGGGAACGAGGCCCTGCGGCACGCCTTCCCGATGCCGGTCGCGCACTCCAAGGCGGCACGCACCGCCAAGCCGGTGTCCGTCGCCGACACCGAAGCACTGCCCGAATCGGCGGCGGCCTTGCGCGACGTGGCGCGCAGGCGTGGCTTCAGAGGCATCCTGATCGTGCCCATGCTCCAGGACGGCGTGGCTACCGGCACGATCAGCGTCACCCGCAAGGAGCCCGGCGAGTTCAGCGCCCATCAGCTCGAACTGCTGCAGACCTTCGCCGACCAGGCCGTGATCGCGATCCAGAACGTGCGGCTGTTCAACGAGACGCAGGAGGCGCTCGAGCAGCAGACCGCGACGGCGGAGGTGCTGCAGGTCATCGGCAGCTCGGTCGCCGACACCGCGCCGGTGTTCGAGAAGATCCTCGACAGCTGCACGCGCCTGTTCGCCAGCGAGCAGCTCGGCATCTTCCTGCGCGGCGACGACGACCTCGTCCATGCCGCGGCGTGGCGCGGCGCGGCGCTCGGCGCAATCGCGCGCACGTTCCCGCGGCCGCTCGACCAGACCATCACCTCGCGCGTGATCGCCGAGCGCCGCGAGGTCCACCTGCCCGATGCCGCGGCCGCGCCGGATGCGCCGCCGGCGGTGCGCAGCATGGTCGAAATGATCGGCAACTGCTCGGTCGTCTGGGCGCCGATGGTCTGGGAGGGCCGCGGCATCGGCTCGATCTGCGTGCTGCGCCAGCCGCCGCGGCCGTTCACCGCCAAGGAGACGGCGCTGCTGCGCACCTTCGGCGACCAGGCCGTGATCGCGATCCAGAACGCCAGGCTGTTCAACGAGACCCAGGAGGCGCTGGCGCGTCAGACCGCCACCTCCGACGTGCTTCAGGCCATCAGCGAATCGCCGACCGACGTGCAGCCGGTGTTCCAGGCCATCGCCGACCGCGCGCGACTGCTGTGCAAGGCCGACATCGGCGCGACCTCCCGGCTCGAGGCTGGCCAGGTGCACCTGGCTGGCGTGTGCGCGCCGTCCGTGGCGGAGGAGGACGCGATGCGGCACCGCTTCCCGATGGACGTCGATCAGGCGCCGCCGAACATCCGGCGCGCACTGCGCGAGCAGGCGCCGATCCAGATTGCGGACGTCTTCGCGGACCCGGACTACCCGGATCCCGAAGGGGCGCGCGCGATGGGGTTCCGCAGCATCCTGTCGGTGCCGCTGCTGCACGACGGGCTGTCCATCGGCACCATCGGTGTGGCGCGGCGCGATCCGGTGCCGTTTTCCGCGGAGTCGGTCGCGCTGCTGCAGACCTTTGCGCGGCAGGCGGTGATCGCGATCCAGAACGTGCGCCTGTTCAACGAGACCAAGGAGGCGCTGGAACAGCAGACCGCGACGGCGCAGGTGCTGGAGGTCATCAGCGGCTCGGTGGCCGACACCGCGCCGGTGTTCGACAAGATCCTGCAGAGCTGCGAGCGGCTGTTCGACAGCACCGAGCAGGGCATCGTGCTGCTCGGCAAGGACGGCTGCGTCGAACTCGCGGCCCACCATGGCGCCGCGCTGCCGACCCTGCACGCGTACTTTGCCGAGCGGGTTCCCAACCAGGACTACGAGGCCGGCGTGCTGCGCGGCAAGCCAATTCATGTCGTCAATGCGCTCGATCCCGGCGTGCACCCGACGCTGCGCTCGGTCGCCGAACGGCTGCAGATCGGGCCGTACTCGCAGGTGCTGGCGCCGATGGCCTGGGAGGGCCAGGCGGTCGGCTTCCTCTACGTGATCAGGATCCCGGCGAACGGCTTCGCGCCCAAGGAGATCGCGCTGCTCGAGACCTTCGCCGACCAGGCCGTGATCGCGATCCAGAACGCCCGCCTGTTCAAGGAGGCGCAGGAGGCCCGCGCCCTGGCCGAGACCGCCAACGAGGCGAAGAGCTCGTTCCTCGCGACCATGAGCCACGAGATCCGCACGCCGATGAACGCGGTGATCGGCATGAGCGGCCTGCTGCTCGACACCCCGCTGTCCGACGAGCAGCGCGACTTCGCCGGCACGATCCGCGACAGCGGCGACGCGCTGCTGACGATCATCAACGACATCCTCGACTTCTCGAAGATCGAGGCGGGGCGGATGGACATCGAGGC
>JAYSLR010000592.1:0-2556 GCA_043725365.1 Rhizobacter sp.
CCCACATGAAGGCGATGCAGCGCGCCCGGTGGTTGGCGACCAGCGCGTGGTGCGCGATCGTCAGCGTCACGCCCGAGCTCAGCAGCAGCAGCGTGTTGATGGTCGGGATCGGCCACGGGCCCATGGTCTGGAACGGGTCGACGATGCCGGCCGGCGAGCCGGTGACGCCGACGCCCGAACTCGGCCAGATCGCGCGGAAGTCCGGCCACAGCACCGCGTTCTCGAGGCTGCCCAGGCTCGGCAGCGCGTGCAGACGCGTCCAGTAGAGCGCGCCGAAGAACGCGCTGAAGAACATCACCTCCGAGAAGATGAACCAGCTCATGCTCCAGCGGAACGAGACGTCGATGCGCTCGCCGTACAGACCGCCTTCGCTCTCGCTGATCGCCTGGCGGAACCACTGCTGCAGCGTGAAGCCCCACAGCACGAAACCGGCGATCAGCGAGTACATGCCCCAGCCGTGGCCGTTGATCCACTCGGCCGCGCCGAGGATCACGAACAGCAGGCCGGTCGCGGCCAGCACCGGAAACCGCGAAGGCGCCGGGACGAAGTAGTAGGGCACTTGCCCGTGTGGTGTTGCCGCTGCCGACATGTTTTCTCCTAGAACCCTGTTATTCCGAATCGATCCGAATCTTCTCGAATGCCTACTTGGCGACGCCGCTGGTCAACACCCAGTTCACCAGCAGCAGCAAGGCGACGATCAGCAGCAGCGCGCCGATCACGCCGGCAATGACGACATGCACCGGGTTGAGCTGGTTCAGGTCCTTCTCGTTGTCCGCCCCTTTGCGCACGCCGAAGAACGACCACCCGACCGCCTTCATGGTCTGCATGAACGAGCCCTTGCGCCGCACCGCCTGCTTCAGCTCGCCATTCACGATTGCGCTGCCTTCGGGGCGATCACCGTCGCGGCGGCGGCTTCGCCGCCCGGCTCCGGTGGCACCGTGCCCCCGACCTCGAAGAAGGTGTACGACAAGGTGATCGTCTTCACGTCCTTCGACAGCTTCGGGTCGATCACGAACACCACCGGCCAGCGCTTGGCCTCACCGGGTTTGAGCGTGTACTGGTTGAAGCAGAAGCACTCGAGCTTGTTGAAGTACGGCATCGCCTGCGCCGGCGCGTAGCTCGGGATCGCCTGCGCCGTCATGGTCCGGTTCTGCACGTTGCGGAAGGTGTACATCACCGTCGTCAGCTCGCCCGGGTGCACCTCGACCGAGCGCTTCTCGGGCGCGAACTCCCACGGCCCGCGCGAGTTCGCGTCGAATTCGATCGTGATCGTGCGGCTCGTGTCGATCTGGCTGTTGCTCGGGTCGCCGCCCCGCTTGCCGCCCTGCGCCTCGATTTCGGCCAGCGACAGGACGTTGACGCCCAGCGCCGTGCAGATCGTGTTGTAGATCGGCACCAGCGCATAGCCGAAGCCGGCCATCACGGCCGCCACGACGACGAGCTTGGCCAGCATGCTGCGGTTGTCGCGGCGCAGCGCGGCATCGCGTTCGGCAGGCTTCGGATCGGCGTCGGACATGGTGAGGTCGGCAGTTCGCCCGCTCAGATGCCGTACAGGGCGCTCTTGACGATGAAGGCGATGAAGATCGCGGCCGCGACCGCGCCCAGGATCAACCCGAAGCGCAGGTTGCTCCTGCGTTGCTCGGCGGTGATCGGTGCAGGCTTGCGCATCAGGCGACGATCCTGGTCGCCGAGGCGTTCAGCTTCGGCGGGTTCTCGAAGGTGTGGAACGGCGCCGGCGACGGCACTTCCCACTCCAGGCCCTCGGCACCGTCCCACGGCTTCTGCGGCGCCGGCTGACCCTTGCCGCGCATCATCGGCAGCACGACGAACAGGAAGAAGTAGACCTGCGCGAAGCCGAAGAAGAACGCACCGACCGACGCGATCATGTTGAAGTCGGTGAACTGCATCGGGTAGTCGGCGTAGCGACGGGGCATGCCGGCCAGACCGAGGAAGTGCATCGGGAAGAAGGTGACGTTGAACGAGATCAGCGACCACCAGAAGTGGATCTTGCCGCGCGTCTCGCTGTACATCACGCCGGTCCACTTCGGGCCCCAGTAGTACACGCCCGCGAACAGCGCGTACAGCGAGCCCGCGACCAGCACGTAGTGGAAGTGCGCGACGACGTAGTAGGTGTCGTGGATCTGGATGTCGATCGGCGCCATCGCCAGGATCAGCCCGGTGAAGCCGCCCATCGTGAACACGAAGATGAAGCCGACGGCGAACAGCATCGGCGTCTCGAAGGTCATCGAGCCGCGCCACATGGTCGCGATCCAGTTGAAGATCTTCACGCCGGTGGGCACCGCGATCAGCATCGTCGCGTACATGAAGAACAGCTGCCCGGTCACCGGCATGCCCTGCGTGAACATGTGGTGCGCCCAGACCATGAACGACAGGATCGCGATCGACGCGGTGGCGTACACCATCGAGGTGTAGCCGAACAGCCGCTTGCGCGCGAAGGCCGGGATGATGGCGCTGATGATCCCGAACGCCGGCAGGATCATGATGTAGACCTCGGGGTGGCCGAAGAACCAGAAGATGTGCTGGTACATCACCGGG
>JAYSLR010000593.1:0-1544 GCA_043725365.1 Rhizobacter sp.
CGGGGCTACTCGCAATCCAACTCTCCAATGCAAACCGAAGTAGAGCATTGGTGTGGGTACGTTCATTTAAGTTCAATCAAGAATAGAACACTGCACTAGGGATTCTGGCCGCGGCACCGGCGTGCTCAGATCGCGTCGCGCCGGGCGATGCTTCCGGCGTGAGGATGCCGCATGCTGCTCACCGACGCCCAGCTTCAGCAGATCATGCCCAACCTGGCCGCGGCCAAGCGCGCACTGCTCCTGCCGCACCTGAACCGCGCGATGCAGCGCTTCGGGATCGACACGACGCTGCGCACGGCCGCGTTCGTCGCGCAGCTGGCGCACGAATCGGGCGAGTTCCGCTGGATGGAGGAGATCTGGGGCCCGACCGCGGCGCAGCTGCGCTACGAGCCGCCGAGCGAGCTCGCGCAGCGCCTGGGCAACACCCAGCCCGGCGACGGCAAGCGCTTCAAGGGGCGCGGGCCGATCCAGATCACCGGCCGCTTCAACTACGCCAAGTACGGCGAGCTGCTCGGCATCGACCTCGTCGCCGATCCCGCGCGTGCGGCAGCGCCGGAGCTCGCGTTTGCGACCGCCGGACTGTACTGGCAATCGAACGGCCTGAACGAACTCGCGGACCAGCGCCAGTTCGTCACGATCACGCGGCGCATCAATGGCGGCACCAACGGCCTCGCGGATCGGCAGATGTATTACGAGCGTGCGCAGGCGGTGCTCGCTGCGGCCCCCGCACCACGCGAGCGCACGCCGCCGCTGGCGCGTGGGCACGAGGCGATCGTCGCGGACCGGCCACAGAAGCGGCCGGCCCCGAAGAAGCGGTCTGCCTCGGCCGGGACCGTCGCCGCGAAGAAGGCCATCCCGCGCAAGCCGGCCGCCAAGAAGGCGGCCGCGCGGCGCCGGGCCTGAGCCGGCATCGATCTCGCCGGTCTTTGGCACGCTGTTTGCGGCTTCGGCCGGTCGCGCCCGTGCCAGACTCGGGGCGTTCCAATGATTCTGGCCATGTCGTTCTTCAACCCCAAACGTCTGAGCTGCGGTGTCGTGATCCTGAACCCGGATCGCGAGCTGCTGTTGTGCCACGTGACGGGCCAGAGTCACTGGGACCTCCCCAAGGGCGGCATCGACGCCGCTGCAGGCGGCGCTGCGCGAGACGCGCGAGGAAGCCGGCCTGCAGCTCGACGCGCAGGCGCTGCTCGACCTGGGCCGGCTGCCGTACACGAACAAGAAGAACCTGCACCTGTTCGCGCTGTGCATGCCGCGCATCGACACGCGGCAGCTGCACTGCGAAACCCACTACCTCGATCACCACAGCGGACGCTCGCTGCCCGAGATGGACGGCTACGGCTGGTTCTCGTTCGAGCGCGCCGCGCGCCTGTGCACCCCGAGGATGGCGCTGGTGCTGGGCACCCGGATCGACCTGAACGGCCTGTTCGATCGCCTCAGCATCGCCGCGCCGGCCTGAGAGGCTGAGAGGCCATCGGATGCACCCGCGTGAGGCCCCAAAACAGGCCCAATTTAGGCGCAAAGCGCAGCCGGGGTTGGGCCCCGGC
>JAYSLR010000594.1:0-4807 GCA_043725365.1 Rhizobacter sp.
CACGCTCGAGGACGACGTCTTCTGCGGCCCGAGCATGGTGTTCACCAACGTGCACAACCCGCGCGCGGCGGTGGCGCGCAAGAACGAGTACCGGCCGACACGGGTGAAACGCGGCGCGACGCTGGGTGCGAACTGCACGATCGTCTGCGGCACGACGATCGGCCGCCATGCCTTCGTCGGCGCCGGCGCGGTCGTGAGCCGCGATGTGCCGGACTTCGCGCTGGTCGTCGGCGTGCCGGCGAAGCGCATCGGCTGGATGAGCCGGCACGGCGAACGATTGACCTTCGCCGGCGCCGAGGCCGTGTGTCCGGCGACCGGCGAGCGCTATGTGCTGCGCGATGGCGCGTGCGCTCTGCTCGCCGAGGCGGCGGCATGAGCACGAAGCTCGAGTTCATCGACCTGAAGAGCCAGTACGCGGCGCTGAAGGCGAGCGTCGCGCAGCGCATGCAGCGCGTGCTCGACCACGGCCAGTACATCATGGGCCCCGAGGTCGCCGAGCTCGAGGCGCAGCTCGCGGCCTTCAGCGGCGCCAAGCACTGCATCACCGTCGCCAGCGGCACCGAGGCGCTGCTGATCGCGCTGATGGCGCTGGGCATCGAGCCCGGCGACGAGGTCATCACGACGCCGTTCACCTTCGCCGCGACGGCCGAGATGATCGTGCTGATCGGCGGCGTTCCGGTGTTCGTGGACATCGAGCCCGACACCTGCAACATCGACGCGGCGCGCATCGAGGCCGCGATCACGCCGCGCACGCGCGCCGTCATGCCGGTGGGGCTGTACGGCCAGGTCGCCGACATGGGCGCGGTCAACGCCGTCGCCACGCGCCACGGCCTCGCGGTGATCGAGGACGCGGCGCAGAGCTTCGGCGCCACGTACCAGGGTCGCAGAAGCGGCAATCTGAGCGCGCTCGGCTGCACCAGCTTCTTCCCGAGCAAGCCGCTCGGCTGCTACGGCGACGGCGGCGCGGTCTTCACCAGCGACGACGCGCTCGCGCAGGCCTGCCGCGAGATCCGCGTGCATGGCCAGAGCGCGCGCTACACCCACACGCGCGTCGGCGTCGGTGGCCGCATGGACACGCTGCAATGCGCGGTCGTGCTCGCCAAGCTCGAACGCTTCGAGTGGGAGCTCGTGCAGCGTCGCGCACTCGGCGCGCGCTACGGCGAACTGCTGGCCGGCGTGCCCGGCGTGCGCCTGCTGGCGCTGCGCCCGGACCGCGATTGCGTGTGGGCGCAGTACACCGTGTTCGTCGAGCACCGCGCCGATGTGCAGGCGGCGCTGAACGCGCAAGGCATCCCGACGGCGGTGCATTACCCGCGTCCGCTGCACCGCCAGCCGGCGTATGCGCGCTGGCAGCGTGGCGCGATGCTCACCCACAGCGACGCCGTTGCCGGGCAGGTGCTGAGCCTGCCGATGAGCGCCGACCTGACGCACGGCGACCAGGACCGCGTGGTCGCCGCGCTCGCGAGCGCGCTGGCCGCCGCGTGAAACCGCCGCCCGGGGTTACGGACGCTGCCGAGGGCAGCGGCGTCGACTTCTCGGCGCTCTACGACGAGCACCCGGACTACGTCGCGCGCCGCACCGCCGGCTCGATCGAGCAGGCGCAGGTCGACCTCGAGGTGCGCCTGTTCAAGCTGCCCGGCCTGCTCGGCGTGCTGCCGGCCGGGCGGCCGTTGCGGCGCGTGCTCGAGATCGGCTGCGCGACCGGCGAGCTGATCGCGGCGGTGCCGGCCGCGCAGCGCGTCGGGCTCGACATCTCGGCGGCCAACATCGCGGCCGCGCGCGCGCGCTTCCCGCAGGTCGAGTTCCACTGCGGCGACTTTCGCGATGCCGGCCTGGCGGGCTTCGACGCGGTGATCATGAGCGACGTGCTGGAACACGTGCCCGACGACGCCGCGTTCCTGCGCGACGCGGCGCGGCTCGGCGAACTCGTTCTCGTCAACCTGCCGCTGGAGGACAACTGGCTCAACGACCGGCGTGCCTACGGGCCGGGCGACGTGTCCGGCCACCTGCGCCGCTATTCGCTGGCGCAGGGCCTCGCGTTGTTCGATCGGGCCGGTCTCGAGCTGCTCGCGCAGGCGCAGGTCTGGATCCACGAAACGCCGGCTGAGGCCGCGCGCCGCGCGCTGCGCCGCGAGCGCCTCGGCGCGGCCCACGCCGGCGGCCGCGCGGCCCGGCTCGCGAAGCGGCTCGTGTTCGTGACGGCGGCCACCGTGCCCGCGTTCGGCCGGCGCCTGTTCGCCTCCAACCTGTTCGCGGCCGCGCGCCGGCGCGTTTCGCGGTGAGCCTGCGCCGCCAGTTGCTGGTCGCGTTCGCGTTGCAGGGCGCGGGTGCCGCCGCGGTGCTGCTGGCCACGCTGCTGCTCGGCGCGCGGCTCGGGCCGGAAGTGCAGGGCGGCTTCAGCCGCATCAAGGCCGAGGTCGAGTTCGCCGCCGCGTTCGCGATGTTCGGGCTGCCGCAGGCGCTGTTCTTCCACGTCAAGTCGGGGGCGCTGAGCGGGCGCGCGGCGCTGCGCTGGGCGCTCGGTTGCGCGCTGCTGGCGCTGCCGCTCGCGGCGCTGTATGCGGCCTGGCGTGGTGAAGCCGGCAACGCGCTCGTGCTGATGGCCGTGGCCGTGGCCGCGGCCGTCGCCCACGGGCAGTTGCGCGCGCTGCTGCTGGTGCGCGATCGCACCGTCTGGTTCAATGTGCTGACGGCGCTGCCGCAGCTGCTGGTGCTGGCCGGTGTGCTGCAGGTGCTGGTGCGCGGCTCGGCCGACGCGACGCAATGGCTCGCGCTGTTCGCGCTGGCGTACGCGGCGGCCGCGGCGATCTCGTGGCGGCGGCTGCGTGCGGCGCCCGACGCGCCGGCCGCATCGACCGTCGGCTGGCGCGCGCTCGCCCACTACGGCCTCGCGGCCTGGCTGACGGCCGCGCTGGCCACCGCCGCGATCCTGCTGGTGCAGCGCTGGGTCGAGGCGGCCCAGGGCCGCATCGCGCTCGGCCAGTTCACGATGGCGATGACGTTGGTGCAGGTGCCGCTCACGCCGATCGCCTACGCCGCGCCGCTGCTGCTGCGGCGCTGGATGGAGCAGCCCGGCGCGCGCGCCTCGCGCCGCGTCGCCAGCCTGGTGTTCGTGCTGTTGCTGGCCGCCGCGCTGGTCGCGTGGCTCGCTGCCGCGCTGCGGCCCGACCTCGGGCTCGGCCCGGCCTATGCCGGCACGACGCAAGCGCTCGCGTTGCTGCTCGCCGGCGGCGCGGCCGAGGCGGCCTCGCGCATCCTGACGGTGCAGGCGAGTGCGAGCGGCCAGCCATGGATCGCGGTGCGTGCCGAAGCCGCGCGCTGGGCCGTGCTCGCGATCGGCTGGCTGGCGCTGCCGCCAGCGCCGGCACTACTCGCGGTGTGCGGGGTCTGGGCCGTCGGCGCCTGGGCGGCGGCGCTCGTGTTCGTCGTGTCGGCGCAGGCCGACGCGCGCAGGGCCGCAGCATGACCCGCATCGCGCTGCTCGGCCCGGCCAACTCGATCCACCTGCAGCGCTGGGCGCAGGCGCTGGCCGGGCGCGGCCACGCGGTGTGCGTGCTGTCGCAGCACGCCTGCGCGCCCGCGCTGCTGCCGGCCGCGGCCGAACTGTTCATGCTGCCGCACCGCGGCGCGTTCGGCTACTTCGCGAACGCCTGGCGGGCGCGCCGGGTGCTCACCCGCTGGCGGCCGGATGTGCTGAATGCCCACTACGCGAGCGGCTACGGCACGACCGCGGCGCTGTGCGGCGTGCGGCCGCTGCTGCTGTCGGTGTGGGGCAGCGATGTCTACGACTTCCCGTACCAGAACGCGTTCAAGGGCCGGCTGCTGCGCTGGAACCTGCGCCGCGCGACGGCGCTGGCGTCCACCAGCCACGCGATGGCGCGCCAGGTGCGGCGCCTGACGCCCGAGCGCAGCGCGATCGCGGTGACGCCGTTCGGCGTCGACCTGGCGCGCTTTCGCCCCGACGCGTCGCACCGGGACCGCGCGACACTGACGATCGGCATCGTCAAGTCGCTCGCGACCAAGTACGGCGTGGACCTGCTGCTGCGCGCGTTCGCCGGCCTCGTCGCCGATGCAGATGTGCAGGCGCTGCCCGGCGGATGCCGCCTGCTCGTCGTCGGCGACGGGCCGCAGCGCGCCGAGCTCGAGGCGCTCGCGCGCGCGCTCGGCATCGCGCCGCGCACCGAATTCGCGGGTGCGGTCGCCCACGCCGACGTGCCGGCCTGGCTGAACCGGCTCGACATCTACGTGGCCCCGAGCCGGCTCGACAGCGAGAGCTTCGGCGTCGCGGTGATCGAGGCCGGCGCCTGCGCGCTGCCGGTGGTCGTCAGCGACGCGGGCGGGCTGCCGGAGGTGGTGCGCGACGGCGAGACCGGCCTCGTCGTGCCGCGCGACGACGTGGCCGCGCTGCAGGCCGCGCTCAAGCGCCTCGTGCTCGACGCCGGGCTGCGCGACCGCCTCGGTCGCGCAGCCCGCGCGCGCGTGCAGCGCGAATACGAGTGGAGCCACTGCGTCGACGTGATGGAGCAGTGCCTGGAGCGCGTCGCGCGCGCCGGAGCGGCGCGATGAAGAGCCATGCGCGGGCGCGCACAGGTGGCGCGTGTCGAGCCGGCACTTCCCGTTCGGCTACGTCATGATCGCGCGGCGGCCATGAACATCCTGCTCGTCAACCACTATGCCGGCTCGAAGCGCGACGGCATGGAGTACCGCCCGTACTACCTTGCACGCGAATGGGTGCGCGCCGGCCACCGCGTGCAGATCGTCGCCGCGTCGTACTCGCATGTGCGCACGCGCCAGCCTGCCGTGGCCG
>JAYSLR010000595.1:0-1949 GCA_043725365.1 Rhizobacter sp.
CCGGTCGTTGAGCGCCAGCCAGCCGCGCGCGACACGGTACAAGAACCAGATCGAGATCGCGATCCAGGCGATCCACCCCGGCAAGATGAAGAGCAGCCAGAGCGGGATGGTCACCACGTAAAGCACACCGGCCCACAAAACGCTGCGAATGCGCCAGGCGAAGTGCGACTCCTGCCAGGTGCCGCGGGCCTCGTCCTTCTTGATGAGGTCGAGCACGAAGGCCGCGATCAGCAGAACGATGCTTGCCTGCACGCCGGGCAGCACCGCGCCGATCGCCACGACCGCGTGCAGCGCGTAGCTGATGTGGCCGAGGGTGCGCAGCGAGTCCTCGCGCTGGCTGGTGCCGCCGGCGTCCTCGACGATGTCGTTCATGTGCCCTCCTTGTCGCGTCGTTGCGATTTTCGCGCCGCGAATTCCTCCAGGCCCGACTGCCCTTCGCGGCGCTCCAGTTCGGCCAGCACGTCGGCCGGCGTCAGGCCATGGGCGCTGAGCGCCAGCATGCAATGAAACCACAGGTCGGCGACCTCGCCGACGATCCGGTCGGGCACGCCGTCCTTGCAGGCCATCACCACCTCGGTGGCTTCTTCGCCGATCTTCTTCAGGATCGCGTCGTTGCCCTTCTGGAACAGGCGCGCGACGTAACTCCGGTCCGGGTCGCCCGACCTGCGCGCCTCGATCACGCCGGCCAGGCGCGCGAGGGTGTCGTTCGAACTCGTCGTCATTTGTAGATGCGCTCCGGGTCTTTCAAGACCGGCTCGACAGAAGTCCACACGCCGTCCTTCAGCAACTGGAAGAAACACGAATGCCGGCCGGTGTGGCAGGCGATACCGGCCTCGCCGGGCGCGTGGCCGAGCTGCTCGACCTTCAGCAGCACAACGTCGTTGTCGCAATCCAGGCGCAGCTCGCGCACCTTCTGGATGTGGCCGCTTTCCTCGCCCTTGTGCCACAGCCGCCCGCGCGAGCGGCTGAAGTAGACCGCCTCGCCGAGCTCGGCAGTGCGCGCGAGCGCGTCACGGTTCATGAACGCGAACATCAGCACGTCGTTGCTGCCGACCTCCTGCGCGATCGCCGGCACGAGACCTTGCGCGTCCCACTTGACTTGATCCAGCCAGTTCATGCCGCCAGTGTAGTGGCGCCCCGGAAGCCGCGTTCCTCGGCGAACCACTTCAGCACGGGCAGGGTGCCGGGCAGCACCGGACCCACCCGCACCGGCAGGGTCTGCCAGGCCATCGTCTGGCGCTCGCGCATCTCGAACGCACCGCTCCAGTCGAAGACCTTGCAGAAGTGCAGGCGCACGCGCGCGTGCTCGTAGTCGACCAGCTCGATCTTCCAGGGCTGGACGGCGCCGATCTCGATGCCGATCTCCTCCATCAGCTCGCGCCGCAGCGCGTCCTCGACCGACTCGCCCGCCTCGAGCTTGCCGCCCGGGAACTCCCAGTAGCCGGCGTAGACCTTGCCCGCGGGCCGCGAGGTCAGCAGGAATTCGCCTTGCGGGTTGATCAGCACGCCCACCGCGACATCCACGGGATGGCGCGTCGCCTGGCCTTCGACATCCACGGGATGGCGCGGCTCCCGGCCTTCGCCATCCACCGGCGTGCGCTCTTCAGCAACGCTCACGCGTGGTGCCTTCCGCTGTAGTCCTTCGCGAACTGGAACGCCACGCGCCCGGATCGCGACCCCCGCTCCAGCGCCCAGACCAGACTCTCCTGGCGCGCCGCGACGATCGCGTCCTCGGGCACACCGAAACCACGCAGCCACTGGCCGACGATCGCCAGGTACTCGTCCTGGCTGAACGGGTAGAAGCTGACCCACATCCCGAAGCGCTCGGAGAGCGAGATCTTCTCCTCGACGACCTCGCCCGGGTGGACCTCGCCGTTCTCGAGGTGCTTGTAGCTCAGGTTCTCCTTCATGTACTCGGGCAGCAGGTGGCGGCGGTTGCTGGTGGCATA
>JAYSLR010000596.1:0-4326 GCA_043725365.1 Rhizobacter sp.
TGCGGATGTACTGGTCGGCCTTCGCGGCGGTGCGCGTGAAGCGCGGGTCGACCACGATCATCTTGCAGCCGGTTTCCTTCGCGTGCAGCATGTGCAGCAGCGACACCGGGTGGGCTTCGGCCGCGTTCGAGCCGATGTACATCGCGGCCTTCGAATTGCGCATGTCGTTGTACGAATTCGTCATCGCGCCGTAGCCCCAGGTGTTCGCGACACCGGCGACCGTGGTCGAGTGGCAGATCCGCGCCTGGTGGTCGCAGTTGTTGCTGCCCCACAGGCTGACCCACTTGCGCAGCAGGTAGGCCTGCTCGTTGCTGTGCTTGCTGGAACCGACGATGAAGACCGAATCCGGGCCGCTGGCCTTCTTCAGCTCGAGCATCTTCGCGCTGATCTCGGTCAGCGCCTCGTCCCAGCTGAGCTTGACGTACTTGCCGTTCACCAGCTTCATCGGCGTGCGCAGGCGATACTCGCCATGGCCGTGTTCGCGCAGCGCCGCGCCCTTGGCACAGTGCGCGCCGAGGTTGATCGGCGAATCGAACACCGGTTCCTGGCGCACCCACACGCCGTTCTCGACCACCGCGTCGACCGCGCAGCCGACCGAGCAGTGACCGCACACGGTGCGCTTGACCTGGACCTTGCGGGCCGCCTCGGCGGCCGGTGCATCGGCGGCCTGGGCCTTCTTCTGCACCAGCGTCAGCTGCGTGGCCGCGAGGCCCGCGCCGACACCCAGGCCGGAGCGGCGCAGGAAGGAGCGCCGGTCCATCGTCGGGATCGCACGCCGGTTGTGACTGTCCAGACCGCGTGCGAGGCTGTTGACCAGACCACTGGGGGTCGATCCGGCGTGATTCGATTTGCGCGTCAGCAGCATGGCGGGCCTCAGGAGCGCGTGGTTTCGTAGTAGCGCAGCACGTGCGCCGTGAGCCGGTAGCCGCCGCTCGTGTCGACCAGCGTCTTCGCGGCCACCGCGGCAGGTGCCACCGGCGCGGCGCCGGGAAGGGCCTTGACCGCCAGCACGGCGGCCCCGGCCGCACCCGCACCGATCAGCAGGCCGCGGCGCTTCAGCGCGTTGGCCGTCGTGGTGGATTCACCGTCTCGATCACTCATGGCGGTCAGCTCCGAAAAATGCGCATGTCCCGGGAAGGTCCGGCGAATCTTGGCCCGCGCAGCCTGCACTAAATGTATGCACATTAGTGCATAGCCGCCTCAGGGTGAGTCCGTAGGCGCTTGACCGTTCTTGGCGCCGTGTTGTCAGTTTCGTGCAAGGTGCGCGTACTCACGTCTACACGTCGAGCAGGTCGAAGCCCTGCATCTCGACCGCGAAGAAATCGCGTGTGAAGGCGGCCAGTGCACGGTAAAAGTCGGCGCGCGGATGCACGACGATGGTCTCGCACAGGCGCTCGACCCAGGGTCTCAGATGTGCGTTGAAGAAGCGCTGCTGCGCGCCCAGATTGCTGATGCCCGGATCGTCAGCGGCAATCAGGTAGCGCATCACCTCGCACAGGCTGGCGATGTGGTCCTCGGTCTCGAGCACGCCGCTCGGCCGCTCGAGCCCGAGCAGCGCGAGCGCGTCGCGCAGATCGACCAGCGGCTTCCCGTTCAAGGTGCCGGCGATGAACCACGAGCCGTACGCAGAGATCTCGGGCTTGCCGATGCCGCCGAACAGCGCGGCGTACTCGGCGTGGACCTCGCCCAGCGGCAGCCGCCGCGAGGCCGCGACCACCTCGGACCAGCTCGACTCGAGGAACGCGCCCGCGCTCGGCGCCTCGGTGACCGCGACGCGCAATTGCTCGTACAGCTCGTTCGACGGCGGCGCGTGGTACAGGCTCGCGAGCAGCCCGTAGACCTCGGCGCGCGCGATCTCCTCGCGATCGTCGGGTGTGCTGAACTGCAGTACCGATGCAGCGTCAGACATGGCCGGTCGTGCCTGCGTTCATAGATCGGTGATCCTCACTTCGTTCGGGTTCGTGTGGATGTCGATGACGCGACAGTCGCCGCACATCCGCAGCCGATCGGCACCGGCCCCCTGGAACATCGGGTGCGCGCCGAGCCTGGCCACCATCAACTCGATCGCCTTCAGCGTGCCGAAGGGCTTGCTGCAGCGGATGCAGCGGTAGGGCTCGACCTCGTTGAGCACGCGCAACTGCCTGCGCGCCCTGCCGGCGTCGGCCAGCCACAGGCGCGGCTCCAGCGTGATCGCGTCTTCGGGGCAGGTGCTCGCGCACAGGCCGCACTGGACGCAGTTCTTCTCGATGAAGCGCAGCTGCAGCTTGTCGGGGTTGTCGGCCAGCGCCGCCTCGGGGCAGGCGCCGACGCAGCTCAGGCACATCGTGCAGCGATCGGCGTCGACGCGCAGGCTGCCGAACGGGCTGGCCCCCGCCGCAAGCGCGATCGCCTCGGGCGGCGCGCTCGCCTGCTGCAGCAGGTGCTCGATCGCGAGGTCCAGCGTGGCGCGCTTGTCGGCCTGGACCGTGAACGTGGCGGCCTGTTTCACGGCCTGCGCCGGCGCGGCGCGCAGCGCCGCATCGAGCGCCGCGACCTCGTTCGCCTCGACGATGCGCAGGTGCTCGCCCCGCAACCCCAGGCCAGCGAGGATCGCCTGCGCGACCTGCATCTGCGCCGCGACCGCGGTGCGGTAAGCGGGCGCTTCCTCGTCGGTCATCAGCACCCAGACCTGCGAGGCGCCGAACGCGATCGCCGACAGCCACAGGTCGATGCCGACCGACGCGGTGTGCCACACGTCGAGCGGCAGCATGCGCGCCGGCACGCCCTGCACCAGCGGGTCGGTGCGTGCCGCGCGGCCCAGGTCGCCGATCAGCGCCGTGCCGGCGCCCTGGCTGTGGATCAGCAGCGCCGCCGGCCCCGCCAGCGCGTTGCCGCCGGCGCGCTGGTAGGTCGCGAGCAGCGTGCGGATGCGCTTGCCCTGCGCGTCGGGCCGGGGGGTCGCATAGCTGATCGCGCCGCTCGGGCAGACCGTCGTACAGGCGCCGCAGCCGACGCACAGGTGCGGCTCGACCACGATGCCGGGCCCGGCATCGTTCCGGCCATTGACGGCCGACAGGGCACCGCCGCCGCGGCCCTTCATCGACGCATCGCTTCGTATGGCCTGCGCCGAGCACACGTCGATGCACGCGGTGCAGCCGATCTGCTCGTTGCGGCTGTGCGCGCAGATCTTCTGCTTGTACTGGAAGAACTTCGGCTTCTCGAACTCGCCCACGCTCTCGCGCAGTTGCAGCACCGCGTCGACCAGCGCCGCGTCGTCGGCGGCATGGAAGTAGCCCTGCGGCGGCTGGTGCAGCGCGAGCAGCGGCGCCGCGTTCAGGTCGAGCACGAGGTCGAAGGATTCGCTGACGCCTTGCGGCGCGCGCTGGAAGTCGATCGCGCCGGCGGCGTCGCAGGCGCGCACGCAATCGCGGTGATCGCGGCATGTCGCGAGGTCGATCTGGTAGCTGAAGTCGATCGCGCCTTCGGGGCAGACCTCGATGCAGGCGTTGCAGCGAGTGCACAGGTCGAGATCGATCGGGTTGGTCTGCGTCCAGCTCACCTCGAACGCGCCGAGCCAGCCGGCGATCGACGTGACGCTGCCGGCGTGCACCGCCATCGACCGCGGCTGCGGCAGGCGGCCGCCACCCTGCAGCAGCACACTGACCACCAGCTTGTCGGCCAGCATCTGCGCGGCCCGGGCGGCGCGATCGGCGCCGCCAATCACCAGCACCCGGCCCGTCGAGGCATAGCCGACGGTCGGTACCGGATCGGCCTCGGGCAGCTGCGCCAGCGCGATCAGTGCGGCGATCTTCGGCGTCAGCGACGCCGGCCGGGCCTTCGCATCCCTGGACCAGCCGCCGGTCTCGCGAATGTTGACGAAGCGGATCGGCCGTTCGGTCACGCGCGCCGCACCGTCGGTCTGCTCGTTCAGCTCGAGGAACAACCGGCTCTCCTGCGTGCAGGCGACGAGCAGGTCGTCGCCGCTCTTCGCGGCGCGCTGGAACGCACCGGCCTCGCGGCGGCACAGCAGCGTGTGGACGGTCTGAAGCCCGGCGCCGGCCTCAGGCCCCAGCGCCTTGATCAGGCCCGGGCTGTCCAGTGGCATCGTCCTGTTGCAGTCGCAGATCAGCGTGGTCATCGGTGGGGCTCGCCGGTTCGGTGGCAGGGGCAGCAGCGCAGGCCTGCGCCTTCTTCTCGTCGTCGTCTTCGTCGTCGAACAGCCGCAGGAACTTCGACTGGTTCATGCTGCGCAGCATCGCCAGCGGGATCGGGTCGGGCTTGCCGTAGTCGTCGATGTAGGTGTCCAGCCCGTCCATCACGTTGAAGTGCGGATCGGTGAACAGCTTC
>JAYSLR010000597.1:0-2455 GCA_043725365.1 Rhizobacter sp.
CGATCTGGATCGAGTACATGAAGCACGCGCTGAACGGCGTGCCGGTGGAGCAGTACCCGGTGCCCGACGGTGTCGTCAACATCGGCGACGAGTGGTACTACGAAGAGTACGCGAAGGGCGCCGGCGTCGCCAGCGTCGGCCTGGACGACAAGCTGCCGACCGCACCCGACGAAGCGGAGCGCAAGAGCATCCTCGATCTGTTCCGGCGCTGAAGGCGCCGCCGGCGTCAGGCCGGTGGCGTGAAGCGCAGTGCCCTGCCCGCCTGCTGGCTGGCGCAGGCCGACAGCGCCTCGAACAGTTCGCGCCCGTCGCGCGTGTCCCGCCACGCGTCGTCCACATACCTGTAGTGGAAACCGCCCGAGCGTGCCGCGAGCCAGAGCTCGTGCAGCGGCGGTTGCGTGTTCAGAACGATCTTGCTGCCGTCCGGGAAGCTCATCTCCAGCAGGCCACCGGTGCGGTGCGTGTCGATGTCGACAACATCGTCCTGCAGCCAGGCGTCGACGCTCGCCTCGACGCTGGCCAGCACCGCGCGCGTCTTGGCATCGTAGTCGCCGTCGGTCAGCGGGCTGGGGCGAAGGTCGGCAGACATGGTCGATAGAATCCAAGGATGTTGCAGCGCAAGATCAGTGTAGCGGCGGCCTCGAAGGCTGTGTCGACAGTGTGTGCATGCCTGGCCATGGCCGCGCTGCTCGCGGCCTGCGGTCAGAAGGGGCCATTGATGCTGCCGCCGCCGGCGGCGGTGCCCGCGGCGTCATCGCCGGCGTCGGCGCCATGAGCCTGCCCGGCGCCCCGCACATCGCCTACCGCGGCGACGACCTGTTCATCGAGGGCCGTTCGGTCGCGGCGCTCGCGCGCGAGCACGGCACGCCGCTGTACGTGTATTCGCGCACGGCAATGCTGGCGGCGCTGGCGAGCTACCAGCGTGCGCTCGCTGGGCGCGACCACCTGATCTGCTACGCGATGAAAGCCAACTCGAGTCTCGCCGTGCTGCAGACCTTCGCGCAGGCCGGATGCGGCTTCGACATCGTCTCCGGCGGCGAACTCGAGCGCGTGCTCGCGTGCGGCGTGCCGGCGGCCAAGATCGTGTTCTCCGGCGTCGGCAAGACGCGCGCCGAGATGCGGCGCGCACTCGAGGTCGGCGTGATGTGCTTCAACGTCGAGAGCGAGGCCGAGCTCGAGGTGCTGTCGCAGGTCGCCAGTGCCGCGGGCCGAACCGCACGTGTCAGCCTGCGCGTGAATCCCGACGTGGACGCCGGCACGCACCCGTACATCTCGACCGGTCTGAAAGGCAACAAGTTCGGCATCGCGCACGAGGACGCGCTGGCCACCTACCAGCGCGCCGCGGCGCTGCCGGGGCTGCAGGTCGTGGGCATCGACTGCCACATCGGCTCGCAGATCACCGATGCCGGCCCCTACCTCGATGCGCTCGAGCGCCTGCTCGAGCTGATCGAGACGATCGAGGCGCACGGCATCGAGGTCCACCACCTCGACCTCGGCGGCGGTCTGGGCATCGTCTACACCAACGAGACACCGCCGTCCGCCGAGGCGCTGGTGGCGAGCCTGCTGGCACGCATCGACAAACGCGGGCACGGCCACCGCAAGATCCTGTTCGAGCCGGGCCGCTCGCTGGTGGGCAACGCCGGCGTGCTGGTCAGCGAGGTGCTGTACCTGAAGCCGGGCGAGCAGCGCAACTTCTGCATCGTCGATGCGGCAATGAACGACCTGATGCGCCCGGCGATGTACCAGGCCTGGATGGGCATCGTGCCGTGCCAGCGGCGCGACGAGCCACCGCTGACCTTCGACGTGGTCGGGCCGGTCTGCGAATCGGGCGACTGGCTCGGCAAGGACCGCGCGCTCGCGGTGCATGCGGGCGATTTCGTCGCCGTGCTGTCGGCCGGCGCGTACAGCATGAGCATGGCAAGCAACTACAACACGCGTACACGCGCGGCCGAGGTCATGGTCTCGGGCGATCGCGCCTGGCTGATCCGCGATCGCGAACAGGCGAGCGAGCTGTTCCGCGGCGAGCACCTGCTGCCGGCGGACGCCGGCTAGATCCGGCCTTCCTCGACCCCGTGGCACGCGATCAGCGCGCCGCCGAACATCTTCAGCGCGGGCCGCTCCTGCTTGCAGCGTTCGTTCGCGTGCGGGCAGCGCGGGTGGAAGCTGCAGCCGCTCGGCGGGTTCAGCGGATTCGGCACCTCGCCCTGGACCGGCGTGCGCGCGCGGCCGCTCATGTGGATGTCGGGGATCGCGTCGAGCAGCATGCGCGTATAAGGGTGGCGCGGCCGTGCGAACAGTTCGGCCTTGTCGGCCAGTTCGACGACGCGCCCCAGGTACATCACGCCGACCTGGTCGGACACATGACGCACGACTGCCAGGTTGTGCGAGATGAACAGGTACGTCAGGCCCTGCTGGCGCTGCAGGTCCTTCATGATGTTGAGCACCTGTGCCTGCA
>JAYSLR010000598.1:0-1622 GCA_043725365.1 Rhizobacter sp.
CATCGCGAGCTACAACGCCAGCAAGGGCGGCGTGAACCAGCTGACGCGGGTGATGGCGCTGGCGCTGGCCGACCACGGCATCCGCGTCAACGCGGTCGCACCCGGCACGATCGCCACCGAGCTCGCGCAGCGCGCGGTGCTCGGCAGCGAGGAAGCGAAGCAGCGCATCATCAGCCGCACGCCGATGAAACGCCTCGGCGAGCCGCGCGAGATCGCCGACGTCTGCGCGTTCCTGATCAGCAGTGCGTCCAGCTACGTCACCGGCGAGATCGTCTACATCGACGGCGGTCGCATGGCGCTGAACTACACGGTCGCACCCTGAGCGACCCCAGCCACCGGAGGGCTCCGATGAACGAGACAACCCCCCTGCCGCCGGTCGCCGGCGGCTGCCTGTGCGGCGCGCTGCGCTACCGCGCCACGCCGACGCACCGCGAGGGCTACTACTGCCACTGCCGGATGTGCCAACTCGCCTTCGGCAACACCCGCGCCGCGTTCGTCAACCTGCGCAAGGACGAGGTCGAATGGACGCACGGCAGGCCGGCGTCTTTCGCGTCGTCGGCCATCGCGAAGCGCGGCTTCTGCGGCCGCTGCGGCACGCCGCTGAGCTTCGAATACCTCGACTCGCAGCGCATGGACCTGTCGGCCGGCAGCCTGGACGATCCGTCGGCGTTCAGGCCCACCGCCCACTTCGCGGTCGAGTCGCGGATTGCGTCGTGGCACGCCGACGACGGACTGCCCGGCGAGCGCATCGATGCCAACGCGCAGATCGCCGCGCGCTGGAAGAAGGCCTATGGCGACGATGTGGTACCCGGCGTCGCAGCGACGCGCGGGCCTCGAGGCGCGCACCCGACAACAACCAGGAGTCGATGATGACGAATGTCAAAGGGACGAAGGCCGAACTGGTGGGAAAGACGATCGAATGGGCCGGCGTGATCGAGCGCGAGAGCGGCGATGCCGAGTTCCTGATGCGCTTCACCGACGGTTCGACGGCAACGGTCGCCGCATGGAAGCGGGAGGGCTACTCGCTCCAGATGAACGTGGACCTGTCGCCGAACCCCCACCCGGTGACGGATGGCGGTGCCGGATCCCGGCGCGGCATCTGAGTTCACGCAAGGAACCGGCTCCCGACGCCGAGCCGGGCGAACGGGTTCTTCATCACGCCCCGGGCGCTTCGTTCAGCGTCGCCAGACAGTCGTCGATCAGCGCGTGCAGCCGCGCGACCCGGTCTTCGCCGATGCGTGCATTGAACGCGAGCTGCGCCTTCTTCCACTCGCGCTGCGCCGCAGCGCGCTTGTCGCGGCCGGCCGGTGTCGCGCTGACGAAGCGGCTGCGGCCATCGTCGCCCGGGCCGACCACGACCCAGCCCTGCGCGACCAGCGGCTGCAGGTTGCGCGTCAGGGTCGACGCGTCCATTTCCAGCTGATCCGCGAGCTGGCCCGGCCGCACCGGCCCGAGCCGCACGATGTTGGACAGCAGCGAATACTGCGTCGTCTTCAGCCCGCTCGCGGCGACGATGTGGTCGAAATGCTGGCTCACGCGGCGCGACAACTGGCGCAGCTTCTGACTGCTGCAGCCTTGGGGCGACGCCGGCGCAGGCGTCGCGGGCTTGTCGCGGGCGGGGT
>JAYSLR010000599.1:0-10917 GCA_043725365.1 Rhizobacter sp.
GAAGCACCGCATCCTGGAAGTCAGGGAGCCGATGTACGCCAACGTGCGCGGGTTCCAGATCGCCGGCATGAACTACGCGCGCAGCGTGATGGAGCCGGCCACCGGCACCGGGCGCGCGGCGCGAATGGAAGGAGAGGGCGCATGACCATCCCAGCCAAAAATGCCTGTCCGATCAGCATGCTGTTCGAGATGAACCGCGAAGACAACCCGCGGCTGTACGATGACCTGGCGCGTTTCAACAAAGGCACGAAGCGGGTCAACCGCCTGCGGTTTCTGGCGCACGAAGGGCTGCTGGCGCAGAACTGGTTGCTCGTCCCGGCGATGGCCGGTGCGGCGGCTGCGCTTCCGTTGCCTGCAGGTCCGACGGCGGGTGGGTTCGATCCTGGTGAACCGACCGTGACGAACCAGATGTTCGGGCAGCCGCTGAGCGAGTAGGGGCACACCGTGACTGGCAAGAAGCGACGAGCCCCCAAGGTGGATCGGGTCAGCGCGTCCGAACTCGCGCAGATGGGCGTCTGTGAGAGGCGGGTCAAGTTCGAGCATGACCGTGGCAGGCGACGGACGCCCGGGCAACTGCAGGCTATGGAGCGGGGGCTGCGGGCACATGAAGAGTTCTACCGGGAGGGCCAGGACGTCGCACGAACTGGTGGTCGATGCTTTGTGGCGACGCTGGTGTTCGGCGAAGCGCCAGAGACCCACATCTTGAGGTGCTTCCGGGATCAGGTCCTGCGGCCTAGGCCGTTGGGGCGCCGTTTCATCGTCGTGTACTACCGATTCGCGCCAGCCGTGTGTCGGTTTCTCGATCGCCGTCCGGGCTTGCTCCCTGTGGCGCGGTGGCTGCTGCGCGGAGTCGCTTCAGTGGCCGGCCGGTGGCTTGAGTAGAGGCAACGCAACCATGGTCGCTAGCGTCTTGGTCGCGCTGCTAGCGGTCGCGACCATGCTCGTGGTCGCCTTGTGGTTGTCGAAGTGGCACTGTGCAGGCCCGATGCTCGTGAATCTGCCGAGGGAACTGCGCGAAGCGCGGCTGCTGTATGCCGAGCAGTTGTTCACGACGACCGGCCAGCTGCCGATTTCTGCGCGGGTGGATCGTGCATACCGCTTGCCGTCAGGGGCGGTTGTGCTGATCGAACTCAAAACCCGTGCCATCGACCGACCCTACTTGTCGGATGTGATCGAACTGTCGGCGCAGCGCGCTGCAGTCGTGCTGAAAACGGGAGAGACGGTCGCGGACCACGCATACGTCGCCGTCCGACGTCCCGGCAACTCGGCGCCAAGGTTTCATCGAGTCCGACTGATGCCCGTTGCGGAGGTGAAGGCCCTCGCAATGCGCCGCGAAACGATACTGGTGGGTAGCTTGACGCCGACCTATGCAGCTTCGGCTGAAGTCTGCCGACGGTGCCCTTTCGCGTCCGGCTGCGAAAAGTTTCACCGTAGCGGCCTCTGGAGGAGTGCATAGGCGAAAGCAACCGAGCGAACGGGTCGCTCCGCCGCACTGTGGGACCGAGTGAGACGTTGCTGGCGTGCGTGCGACGGTGCAGAATGGGGAAGGTTCGAGGTCTCTTTGCAGGGTATGCGATGTAGGGGAACGGGCAGGGGA
Organism: Rhizobacter sp.; assembly: GCA_043725365.1. Lineage (GTDB taxonomy): Bacteria > Pseudomonadota > Gammaproteobacteria > Burkholderiales > Burkholderiaceae_C > LMDS01. Next base: position 1,598 of record JAYSLR010000599.1, read on the forward strand.
ACAATGAAGCTTCTCCGGTCGAGTTCCTCAATAGAGACAAGAACTTACGTGCGCCGTTCGAGCCCCATCAGCCACCCCAATAACTGATACCCGGCATTCATGCGGCTATGTGGCCGCTGTGCGTGCACGGTGCGAAAGCAAGAGAAACTGGCCCCAAGGAGCAATTCTTGGGGCCTTTTCGTTGCGGTCGTTTGCTTTGGCGGATGCAGGGTCCCGATGTCAGGCGACCCGAACGTACCCCATCATCCCGGTCTCTTGATGCTCGATGATGTGGCAATGGAACATCCAGTCGCCGGGGTTGTCGGCCACAAAGGCGACCTCGGCTTCTTCCTTCGGCAGCAGCAGCAATGTATCGGCGTGGTGTACGGGTCGGTCCTGCTTGTTCGATCGGAGCAGCTTGAAGGTGTGGCCATGGAAATGGATCGGGTGGGAAAACTCCGAATCGTTCTTCAACTGAAAGACATACGAGCGGCCGCGTTGCAATAGGGCGAGCGGCGGCGGCAGGCTGGCATGGCCGCCTTCCGGCCAGGCGCGATTGTTGATCGTCCAGAACGTCCGCGCGCTCGTGCAAATCCCACCGAGCGGACCGCCGGCGCCGGGTGCGGCGTCGAATCGTCCGGCATCGCCTGCATTGAAGGTGAAGCCCAGCCGGGTCGCCGTCTTCAGGTCGGGCTCGGCCATCCTGCCGGCGCGCAGAGGCGCGGGGGAAAAATGCGACCGCCGTCGCGGCTCGCCGTCGCCGACGAAATGTGCCAACTCGACACGCTCCGGCGTCGAGCGGTCGAGAAGGCGGGCGGTTCCCGTTCCCTGCGGTGCGCGCAGCACGACGTCGATGCGCATGGCCGGCCCCAGCGCCCACAGTGCGAGCGGCACGGGTGGAATGGCCACCCCGTCGACGGCGATGATCGCGGCGTCCGCACCCTCGATGCCGATCCGCATGATCCGCGTCGTGTCGGCGTTGATCAGCCGCAACCGGCAGTCGCCGGCCGCGGGCAGCCGGATCTCGGGGTTGACGGCGCCGTTGACGCTGCGAAGTGGCCCGAACGTGCCGGCGCGGCCGGCGCCGCGCAGCGTAAGGAAGGGCGTGAACTCGCCGGCCGAGAGATCGACATGCCAGTCGCGCATCACCAGAACCCTGTCGGCGTCATAGGGTTCGGTCGTGTCGCCATCGACGATGAGGACGCCCATCAGCCCGCGGCCGAGCTGTTCCACCGTGTTGCAGTGGGTGTGAAAGAAGAAGGTGCCGGTATCGGGCGGAACGAAGCCGTACTGAAAGGACTCGCCCGGGCGGACCGGCGCTTGGACGAGATAGGGGACGCCGTCCTGGTGGTTGGGAAGCCGGATGCCGTGCCAGTGGATCGACGTGATTTCATCCGGCCGCGGCAACCTGTTCTCCAGGCTCGCTTCCAGCCTGTCGCCGAGGTCGAGGCGCAGCATCGCGGGCTGCGCGCCGTCGCCGAAGGTCCACATCGGCAGCGCGCGGCCGCCGAAACAGGGCAGCGCAGTCTGTCGCTCGGCCGCCACCAGCCGGGCGGCAACCGTCTTGCCTGTTCCCGGTTCGGCGGCGGCGCCGAGCTTTTGCGTGTAGCGGGCCTGAACGCCGGTACCGGTCAGTGCCGCTCCGGCAACGACGCTGGAGGCGCTGGCGACGAACTGCCGGCGGGTCAGCATCGGTTCAATGATTGGGCCAGGCGTGCCCCCGCACTTGCACGGCTACTTGAACGTATTTTTCTGGAACTCGGTGCGCTCGACGACGCGCGTGATCGGGGGGAGGGTGTGCAGGAAGGCGATCACGGCATCCAGATCGCTGTCCGTCATGTTCTTGAAGAACGGGAACGGCATCGGCGGCGACAAGTGCCGTCCGTCAGGGCGGACGCCCTGGGTCAGCGCCTTCTTGATGTCGGCATCGCTCCACTTCCCGATGCCGGTCGCCGGATCCGGGGTGATGTTGGGGGTCATCACCGTCGCTCCCGGCGCCAGCGTGATGAGAAAGCCGCCCGAGCCGAGGTTGTGCACCGGATCGGGCACACCGTGCGCGTCGGGCCCGGAGTGGCACTCGAAGCAGTGCGCCAACGCGGTCGCGATATAGCGGCCATAGGCGACCTTGTCTTTGCGCGACGGAGCGGGCAGGCCCTTTGCCGGCGGCATGGCCTGCTGCGGGACCTTGTACTTGGACGCCGGCACCTCGTGGTGGATCGGCTTGATCGTGTGCAGGAAGGCCACGATCGCCTTCACGTCGCTGTCCGACATGTTGTTGTACGTCGGCACCGGCATGGGGGGGAAGATGATCTTGCCCTCGCGGGTCTTGCCCTCGCGAATCGCCGTGATGATCTGGGCATCGGTCCAGGTGCCGATGCCGGTGTCCTTGTCCGGTGTGATGTTCGCGGTGTAGACCTCGAAACCTGGGTCGACGATCTTGAAGCCGCCGGCGTAACTCAAGTTCGGCAGCAGCGCCATGTCCGGTCCGCGCGGAGTGTGGCAGTTGGCGCATGCGACCGGACCGTTGGCGAGATAGCGGCCGCGCGCCACCAGCGCATTGTCAAGCGCGTCGGCCGGTTGCATATGGCTCGCGCCGAGAGCAGCGACGGCGATCAAGACGAACGAGTACTTTCCCATGAACTGGTCTTCCCGGCAGGTTGAGACGCCGGACAGATTCTCGCGGCGCCACCACAACCGCGGGATGGGGAAAAGCCTGAGACGCGTGAATCAAGCGACGGGGGTGTTCGCCGCCTCGCCCAAACGTACGCCGCAGTCTCGGTGATGTGCAAGCCGCGGTCAGGCCCGGGCTGCCGCGGCGGGCATTGCGGTGCTGACCAGTTTGGAGAGTTCGGAGAATCCGATCGGCGGGACGGTCAGCCAGGGTAGCGCGAAGATGTGTTTCGCCAGCCCGGCGGCCATGCGGTCGATCTGCTTTCGTTCACCGACCAGCCGCGCTGCCAGCAGGGGGTCGCGCGTGCCGGCCGCCAGCACGCTCTTGTTGAGCACCCAGGCATAGGGCTCGATGCGGGCACGGCGAAGATCCTCCTGCAACGCAGCCGCCTGCGACACCGGGGTCACCTCCGGCAGCGTCACCAGAATGATCCGGGTGTACGCGGCATCCTGCAGCCGCATCAACGGCGTGACGACACGGGCAGCGCCATGCCCCTCGAACTCGCGCGTCATCTGCCGGTGGTAGGCGCCGGTGGCGTCCATCAACAGCATCGAATGGCCGGTGGGTGCGGTGTCCAGCACGACGAAGGCGCTGCGGCCCTCGCTGACGATGCGCGAGAAGGCATGGAAGACAGCGACCTCTTCAGTACACGGCGACTGCAGATCTTCCAGCAGCAGTGCCCGCTCGGCCGCGTCGAGCCTGGGTGACTTGGCCGTCATGATCTTGTCGATGTAGCGCTGCGTCTCGACCTTCGGGTCGATGCGGCTCACGGTCAATCCAGGCACGTCGCCGTTCAGTGTTCCCGCGAGGTGGGCGGCCGGATCGGTGGTGCTGAGGTGCACGGTCTTGCCGCGCTGAACGAGCCCCAGCGCCAGAGCCGCAGCAACCGTCGTCTTGCCGACGCCTCCCTTGCCCATCACCATGATCAAACCGCGTCCAGCGGCGGCCAGTTCGTCGGCGAGTGCGCTCAGACCCGGAAGGTCTGCGCTCTGTCCCGAGACCGCCGTCGTGTGCGGTGTGTTCGGGTCTGCACCGGGGGTCAGCAGTGCGCGCAGCGCGGGCAGGCCCACCGTATCGAAGGGTCGCAGCGGCACGTGGTCCTGCGGCAGCGCGCACAGTGATGCGGGCATCCCGTTCAGCGCCTGCTGACCCAGAGTCTCGACGGCGCAGGCCACCGCGTCGGTGCGCTCGCCGGCGTGGAACACACCATTGATCGCCAGCCGCTGGTTGTTCAGGCCCAGTTCACGCAGTTCGTCCGACGTGCGCGCCGCTTCGGCGATCGCGCTCTTGTCCGGACGCGTCACCAGGATCACGGTGGTCTTGGCCTGATCGCTCAAGGCGTCGAGCGCGGCCTTGAAGCGAACCTCCTGCATCTTCAATCCCGAATGCGGCCCCAGGCATGAAGCGCCGCGATCGTTGCCCTCCAGGAATCCGGTCCAGGCCTTGGGCAGGCTGAGCAGTCGCAAGGTGTGCCCTGTCGGTGCCGTGTCGAAGACGATGTGGTCGTAAGTTTCGGCGCCATCGGACAAGAGGGAAGAGAACTCGTCGAAGGATGCGATCTCCGTGGTGCACGCGCCGGACAGCTGCTCGCGCACGGTCGAGCGTTCCGCTTCGCTCGCGCCCGCGGCCATCTGCGCCAGAACGCGCTGGCGATACGACTCGGCCGCGTTGTCAGGGTCGATGTTCAGCACCGACAGGCCCGGCGCACCGGGAACCGGCACCGGTGTGTTGCGAAGCTCGATGCCCAGCATCTCGTCGAGGTTCGATGCGGCGTCGGTGCTGACGAGCAGCACGTTCCTGCCGGCATCCGCCAGCGTCAGCGCGGCGGCCGCCGACAACGACGTCTTGCCGACCCCGCCCTTGCCCGTGAAGAACAGGTGCCGGGTCGGGTGGTTCAGAAACCCGATGGGAACCGGCCTCAGCCACGCTTGCACCTCCTCGTTCGAGGGCAGGCCGCCGCTGTGGACGACTCTGCCGTCGATCATCACGGCGGGGGTGGCGCTGACACCCGAGCGCCTGATCTCCTCGGGGTTCTCGACCTTGACGATCTCGACGTCGACACCCGACGCCCGCGCGGCCCGCTCGATCATGCCGATGGTGCTGCGGCACTTGCTGCAGCCCGATCCCAATACCTTGACTTTCATTCAGGCCACTCCCCGCTCGAATTTGCTCGGCCCACTTTGCGCTGGATCACGGACTGCAACTTGCGCAGCGTCAAGAGACGCGGCGTGGGGCCCGGCCAATGACGCGCGAAGCTGGCCCTGCTTGGCAGAGGCGGCGCGCCGGGTTGCCGGTGATACTGATGAGCGGGAACGTCAACGCCGGGCCGGAACAGCGCGCTCGCGACACGGGCACATCCCAGCCAGGCCGCCGTCGCTGCAGGACCCGGCCGAGCGCTTGGCCTGCATCGTGCTCGGCAAGCCCGTACCCCATCCCTGAATCATCAGAAGCAACAGGAGATCACGATGGAAGGATCCTGCGCGCAGGACATCTCCACGGAGCCCGAACCGAGCGTCGATACGCTGGCCAACCTCGGCCCGCTCGCCGCGATCGCGAGCGTCCGGACCAGCGACAACGGTCACGACGTCAGTCCGAAGGCCGACGGGCCGGAGCACCAGGCCTTCGTCGAGCGCATCGAACTCCAGCCGATCGATGCACAGACCCACGGGCCGCAGCTGTTCTACGGGCTGCGCCACCACACGCGCATCGTCAAGCCGGGCGACGTCGAGGCGTTTCACGACCAGGTGGGGTACTGGCTGTGGGAGCCCGCGACAGGCACCGTGATCCAGACGCTGACGATCCGGCGCGGGCAGGCCGCGATGGCCACCGGCCACGCCGCGGCCGATGCGAGCACGTTGCGCAAGATCGTCGAGCCCACGCCGAACCCCACCGCACGGGCTGCCGCGGCCTTGGCGTCGTCGCGCTGAACCCGGCGGGCGCGGCGATGACTCATTGGATGCGCGCCACGTGCCTGGCGATCGCGCTCGCACCGTTCGCGTCAGAGGCCGGTGCGGCCGACGCGGCGCCAGTGCCGGCCGACGCCAGCTGGCTGATGCCCGCGCTGAGCTACGACGGCAGCATGGTCGGCGATCTTCGCGGCGGCGCGCGGCGGGGCAGCACCTATGTCGGCAACCTGCACCTGAAGCTCACCGCCCAGGGCGACGCCATCGGCCTGCCGGGCACCTCGGCATTCGCCGACCTGCTCACGATCCACGGCGGACGGCCGAGTCGCCTGGTCGGGGATGCGCAGGGCACGAGCAACCTCGAAGGGCCGGCGGGCACGCAGGTCGAAGAGCTGTGGGTACAGCACAACTTCGAGGGCAGCAGCGCCTCGCTGCTGGTCGGCATCTACGACCTGAACAGCGAGTTCTATCGGCTGCAGGCGGCCGGGCTGTTCGTCAACAGCGCGTTCGGCATCGGACCGGAATTCGCGCAGAGCGGTGTCGAGGGCCCGTCGATCTTTCCGCGCACGGCCGCGGGCGTTCGCCTCGCGTTCAAGCCGTCCGCCAACACCGTGCTGCGCACCGCGTTGCTGGACGGCGTCCCGGTCGTGCGACCCGATGGCGCGCGCGCGGCGTTCCGGGGCGGCGACGGCCTGCTCGCGGTGGCCGAGTTCGCACTGCTGTCTCGCGGCAGCGCCGGCGCGGCACCCGCGGCGGAGATGCGCGACCGCATCGGCCGGCTGTCCTCGCTCGAGCCCTACGACCACAAGCTGGCGTTCGGCGCCTGGCGCTACACCGGCCGGTTCGCGGACCTGAGCGACACCGACGCCGCCGGCGCCCCACAGCAGCGCCGCGGCAGTTCGGGCGCCTACGCCGTCGGCGAACGCCTGCTCATCGGCGGCGACGGCAGTTCCGGCCGACGCCTCGCAGTCTTCGCGCAATCGGGCATCGCCGACCCGCGCACCAACCGCTTCGGCGCGTACGTCGGCGCCGGAATCGTCGGCTCGGGGTGGCGGGCATCCGATCAGTTCGGCGTCTCGATCGCCCAGGTGCGCAATGGCTCGCACTACCTGCGTTCGCGGGCTCTGCAGCGTCCGGGCCGTGCCGAGACGGCGCTGGAACTGAGCTACCTGACCCCGGTATCGAAGCACCTCAGCCTGCAGCCCGACATCCAGTACATCGTGCGCCCGAATACCGACCGCTCCAACGCCAACGCGCTGGTGGTCCAACTTCGCTTCGAAGTCGGTCTGTGACGATCCTTCGCTAACCGCGCGCCGAGAGATTGCGGATGATCACGCGGCAGCTGATGCCGTGCGGCGCAACTTCGCGCCATTCGACCTGGCCGCCGAGCTGCTTGACACGCTTGCGCACGCCGCCCAGGCCGAGGCCGTGCGACCAGGCGCGCGGGTTGCGGCCGACGCCGTCGTCGGTGATGTTCAGCTCGACGCGATCGCCTTCCAGGCGGAAGTCGATGTCGAGCGCCTGGGCCTGCGCGTGCGCGATCGCGTTGCTGACCAGCTCGCGCAGGATGCGCGTCAGCGCCGACCAGTGCACCACCGTCAGCAGGATGTCGTCGTCGAACACGAAACTCCACTTCAACTCGACGTGCGCCGCGCTCAGGCGATGCGCGAGGTCGGTCTTCCATTCGGCGGCGGTGTGCGACAGGCGGTGGTTCGACGCGGCCAGGCCGCGCGTCAGCGTCTTCAGGTCCTGCAGCGTGTGGCGCACGTAGTCCTCCATCTCGGGCGACTGGGCCTTGTACATCAGCGTCAGCAGGCGCGCGCCGATGTCGTCGTGCAGGTCCTGCGCCAGGCGCATCCGTTCCTCGCGGCGCCCCTGCTCGACGGCCTTGTCGAAGTGCACCGCGCGTCGCAACTGCTCGACGATGCGGTCGGTCAGCCGCGCGTCTTCCGAGGTGAACAGGCGCTTCCCGCGCTGCGCGAACCGGAGCAACAGCGAGCCGTGCGCGCCGGAGTCTGCGCCGAGCATCGGCACCGGCACCAGCATGCTGGAGCCGTCGGCGGCGACGCGCGCCTTGGCGGCGTGGCGTTCGACGCGCGTGATCTCGAGCGGCTCGAACAGGTCGCCCAGCAGCTGCGACAGCAGCGCCGGCGCACGCTCGGGCTGGGCCTCGACCTCGCGCGCGATGCGGTACAGCTGCTCGAACATGCGCTCGGTCGTCAGCATGCTGCTGCCCAGCAGCTGGTTCAGGATCCACTGACGAACGCCGGAATAGACCGCCAGCGAGACGAACAGCGACAAGGTCAGCGACGCGAACTGGCTGAGCGAGAAGACCGAGACGAACAGCAGGTCGAGCGAGGTTGCGACGGTGCTGATCGCCGCCAGCAGCGAGAACTCGCGCATGAAGTCCTGCGAGCGGGCGAGGAACGGCACCAGCAGCAACAGCGAACCGAGGAACACGTACCAGACCAGCGAGCCGATGTCGCCGACGTTGTGCGGCACGCCGGGCAGGCGGTCGGCCGCAGCGAGCGCGATGGTCAGCAGCGTCCAGGTCACGACGGCCACGACCGCGAAGCGGCGCAACACGATCGCGAACGGGTGCGGCTCGATCTGGTACGACCAGCTCAAGAGCCCGACCGTCACCAGGCCGAGGCCGATCATTGCGCCCTGCGTGCACCACCACGCGTTGCCCAGTCCGCCTGCGGCGAGGCCGCCCGCCAGCAACGCGACCGCCACCCAACCCGCGAGTGCGATCCAGCCCGAACCCGGCAGGCGCCGCGGGTGCAGGCAGGCGGCGTTGACCATTGCGGCGGCGGTGAACAGGTCGAACCCGGCGCGCAGCGGCAGGTCCCAGCGCATGAACGGCATCGGCAGTCCGAAATCGAACGCCCCCGCCACGCCGATCAGCAGCAGGTTGCCGGATTGGCACAGTGCCATGACCGCGTAGATGAGGTTGCGGGCGGATGGGTGCGCGAGCACGACGATCAGGGCGACGAGATACAGGCCGAGCGCGAACGCCGCCAGCAGCCAGAACAGGATCGGCAGGCCGAGCACGCCGCGAGCCGCGGGGCGCACGTCGGGGCTCGAGCCGTCCGCGAACAGGAGCCTGACCTCGGGTTGCGCGAGCGCGGTCGCGAGCTGCGCCTGCAGTGCCCGTTGCCGGGCCCGTTCAGCGTCGCCGACGATCCAGCGCGGCGAACGCTGCAACGCCAGCGAATCCGTCAGTGCGACCGCCGTGGCACCGCCGGTCACGCCGCGCAGCGCCTGGCCGACATGGGAGCGCAGCGCCGGATCGCCGCTCGCGGCGAGTTCGATGCGGTCCTGCGCGTCGACTCGCCACCGCGCGTCGATCAGCGGCGTCAGCGCCAGCGCCCGGATCAGCACGAACAGGCCGAGGCAGCCCAGCAGTGCACCAGCCACCAGCAGGCGCAACCGCCAGCCCATCCAGCGTTCGGCCTGGGGCGGGTCGGCGCTGCGTTCGCCGAGGGCCGAATCGAGGCTGGAATCGCCGAGCTGGCTGGGGGCGCCGGTCCCGGTGGGCGAGATGCGTCCGGGCCAGGTGTTGTTCAGGCCGGGTGTGCGCGCAGGTTCGGTGACTTCATGCGCCACGGCGCACCTCGCGGGGCTACACGAGGCCTTGCTTGCTGGCCAGCACCGCCGCCTCGGCACGGCTCGAGACGTTGAGCTTCTTGTAGATGGACTTGATGTGGTCGTTGACGGTGAACCACTTGATGCCCATCAGGTTCGCGATCTCCTTGATCGTGAAG
>JAYSLR010000600.1:0-1971 GCA_043725365.1 Rhizobacter sp.
GCGCAGGTGCTCGACTCGATGGACATCGAGCGCGAGCGTGGCATCACGATCAAGGCGCAGACCGCGGCGCTCGAATACACCGCACGTGACGGGCGCGTCTACAACCTCAACCTGATCGACACGCCGGGCCACGTCGACTTCTCGTACGAAGTCAGCCGTTCGTTGTCGGCCTGCGAGGGCGCGCTGCTCGTTGTCGACGCCAGTCAGGGTGTCGAGGCGCAGACGGTCGCGAACTGCTACACCGCGCTCGACCTCGGCGTGGAGGTGATCCCGGTCCTGAACAAGATGGACCTGCCGAACGCCGACCCCGAGAACGCGAAGGCCGAGATCGAGGACGTGATCGGCATCGACGCCGAGCATGCGATCCCGTGCAGTGCGAAGACGGGCGAGGGCATCGACGACATCCTCGAGGCGGTGATCACCCGCATGCCGCCGCCGCGCGGCAAGCGGGACGCACCGTTGCGCGCGATGATCGTCGATTCGTGGTTCGACAACTACGTCGGCGTCGTGATGCTGGTGCGCGTGGTCGACGGCACGCTGACGCGCGGCGAGCGCATCCGCATGATGGCGAGCGACGCGGTCTACGGCGCCGACAGCCTGGGCGTGTTCACGCCGAAATCGGTGCCGCGCGAGCAGCTCAGCGCCGGCGAGGTCGGCTTCGTCATCGCCGGCATCAAGGAGCTGCAGGCCGCCAAGGTCGGCGACACGATCACGCTCGAGAAGAAGCTGCCGAACAACAAGGGCGTCGCCACCGAGGCGCTGCCGGGATTCAAGGAGATCCAGCCGCAGGTGTTCGCCGGCCTGTACCCGACCGAGGCGAGCGAGTACGACCAGCTGCGCGACGCGCTCGAGAAGCTCAAGCTCAACGACTCGTCGCTGCGCTACGAGCCCGAGGTGAGCCAGGCGCTGGGCTTCGGCTTCCGCTGCGGGTTTCTCGGCCTGCTGCACATGGAGATCGTGCAGGAGCGGCTGGAGCGCGAGTTCGACCAGGACCTGATCACGACCGCGCCGAGCGTGGTCTACCAGGTCGAGCTGGGCAACGGCGAGGTGGTTCAGGTCGACAACCCGTCGAAGATGCCCGACCTGGGGCGCATCAGCGAGATCCGCGAGCCGATCGTCACGGTCCACCTGTACATGCCGCAGGACTACGTCGGCCCGGTGATGACGCTGGCGAACCTGAAGCGCGGCAGCCAGATCAACATGGCGTACCACGGACGCCAGGTGATGCTGACCTACGAGATGCCGCTGGCCGAGATCGTGCTGGACTTCTTCGACAAGCTCAAGAGCGTCTCGCGCGGCTATGCGTCGATGGACTACGAGTTCAAGGAATACCGTGCCGCCGATGTCGTCAAGGTCGACATCCTGCTCAACGGCGACAAGGTCGACGCGCTGTCGATCATCGTGCACCGCAGCCAGAGCCAGTTTCGCAGCCGGGCGGTCGTGGCCAAGATGCGCGAGCTGATTTCGCGCCAGCAATACGACGTGGCGATCCAGGCCGCGATCGGTGCCAACATCATCGCGCGTGAGACAATCAAAGCGCTTCGAAAGAACGTGATCGCCAAGTGTTATGGCGGCGACGTGAGCCGAAAGCGCAAGTTGCTCGACAAACAAAAGGCCGGTAAAAAGCGCATGAAGCAGATCGGTACTGTCGAAGTGCCGCAAGAAGCTTTCCTGGCCATCCTCCAAGTGGAAGACTGATGGGTTCTTTGACCGGTTTGCTCTATGGCTGCCTCGCGATCTTTCTCGGCGGCTGGTATTTCGGCAAATGGACAGGCAACTTTTCGCTGCTGCTGTTCGTTCTGACCGTTGTGACCCTGGGCTACTGGCTCGCCGAACGGTTTTACTTCGCGCCACGCCGCCTGGCCGCCGCGAACGTGCTCGAACAGCAAGACGCCGTGCGCCGCGAGCAGCTTGCCCACCAGGGCATCGTCAAGGTCGACGCGCTGTCGATCATCGTGCACCGCAGCCAGA
>JAYSLR010000601.1:0-4891 GCA_043725365.1 Rhizobacter sp.
CCCTGAAGCGGTAGACGACCCGCGTGACGATGAACGCGACGAAGCGCAGGAAGTATTCCGGCACCAGCATGAAGATGTAGAACGCGACCACCGCGTTCAGCAGCCCGGTGATCAGGAACACCTGCGGGATCGTGACATTTGCCGCGAGCAGCGCGCCGACGCCGATCGAGCTGACGATCATGAACAGGGCATTCAGGATGTTGTTGGCCGCGACGATGCGCGCGCGGTGGCTCGCCTGCGCACGCAGCTGGATCAGCGCGTACATCGGCACGCTGTAGAGCCCCGCGAACAGCGACAGCAGCGCCAGATCGGCCATCACGCGCCAGTGCGCCGGCTGCGCGACGAACTCGCCCAGAGCGAATCCCGCGGATGGAGCCAGGCCGCGCGCCGCGAAGTACAGGTCGATCGCGAACACGCTCATGCCGATCGCGCCGAGCGGCACGAGGCCGATCTCGACATGGCGCTTCGAGAGCATCTCGCACAGCAGCGAGCCGGTGCCGATGCCGATCGAGAAGACGACGAGCAAGAGCGACGCGACGCGCTCGTCGCCATGCAGCACGTCCTTCGCGAAGGCCGGGAACAGCGACAGGAACACCGCGCCGAAGAACCACATCCACGAGATGCCGAGCAGCGAGCGGAACACGACGATGTTCTCGCGCGCCAGCATCAGGTTGCGCCAGGTCTCGGTCACCGGGTTCCAGTTGATGCGCAGGGCCGGGTCGCTGCTCGGCGACGCCGGCACCGCCTGCGCGGTGACGCGGCCGAGCAGCGCGATCGCGACGCAGCCGATCGCGACGTAGTGCCGGCCGACCTCGGGGATCGCCACCAGCAACCCGCCCGCGACCTGGCCGAGCAGGATCGCGACGAAGGTGCCCATCTCGACCATGCCGTTGCCGCCGGTCAGCTCGCGCTCGCCCAGGTGCTGCGGAAGGTAGGCGAACTTGACCGGGCCGAAGATCGTCGAGTGCAGCCCCATCAGCAGCACGCAGGCGAGCAGCACGACGACATTGGTGGTCCAGAACCCGAACGCCGCAAGCGCCATGATCGCGATCTCGAGGTTCTTGACGAAGCGGATCACCTGGGTCTTGTCGTACTTGTCGGTGGCCTGACCGGCGGTGGCCGAAAACAGCAGGAACGGCAGGATGAACAGCGCGCCGATCACCAGCCCGGCCATGCTCGCCGGCAGCCAGCCGACCTGCAGCTGGTAGGTGATCATCACGGTGAACGCGAACTTGAACAGGTTGTCGTTGCCGGCGCCGAGGAACTGGGTCCAGAAGAAGGGCGCGAAGCGGCGCTGCTTCAACAGTGCGAACTGATTCGGGTGGGCGTGCTCGTTCGGGTTCATTCGGTCCCCTGATCGTCGTTGTGGTGCGCGCAGAGGCGGAATCTACCGGATCACCTGCACCGGCCCGCCCAGGCCGCTGCGATTCAACCACGCGAACACCGAGTCGACCGTGACGGTTTCGATGCGATCGCTGAAGCGCTTCGCGTTCGGGTGGTCGTCGAACGCGATGTTGGCCGCGGTCAGGCGGCCGCCCAGGCGCTGCAGCGGCCCGATGTGCAGGGTCGTCGGCTCGTAGCCCTGCAGCTGCAGCCAGGTCTGGGCGCGCGCTCTTGTGTAGAGAGGGCGGGTCTGCGCCGCCGGCTCCTGCGTCATCGCCAGCGTCTCGATCGCCCACTGGTTCGACTGCTGGTAGGTCTGCGCCCAGGGGTACGCGACCATGCTGTAGGCCGGCGTGTTCAGCTGCGCGACGCGCACGTTGTCCTGCAGCGCCGGCAGCAGCCGCGCCTGCACGTCGGGGCGCGGCACCACGATCGCGGCCTCGTACTCGTACAGGTCGTCGAGGAAGAACTCGCCCAGCCCTTGCCGATAGAGGGACCCGTTCGCGCTGCCGCACTGGTTCAGCTTGTGGACGATGCGCCAGTGCCGGTCGGCGTCGCGGTACGCGAAGCCGAGGTGCGAGTAGCGCAGGTGGTACTCGCTCAGGTTCTGGCCGGCACGCGCGAGCACGACGACCTGCGCGCCGCTCTGGTCGAGCGCACGTGCGGTGCGCTCGGCGAGCGCCATCGAACGCTGGACCGCGTCGACCGTCGGCGGCCGGTTCTCGCAGCTGCGGCCGGCGTTCGCCGCGGCGGCCGCGAGCGCCAGCACGGTGGCGACGAGCGCGCTGCGCGCCATCGGGCCCGGGCCGGCGCTCACCGCGTCACCCGCTCGTTGTAGAGCAGCGCGGCGCCGATCTCGTTCGGGACGAAGGCGATCGCGCGGCTCGCGGTCGACAGCACCCAGCCGGTGCTGACCGCCGTCACGACGACCACCGTGCCCGCCGCGACCGAGAGTGCGCCGGCCGCCTCGGAGCCGAGCCGCACGCTGGCGCGCGCGCCGTCGGAGGCACGCTCCAGCACCCAAACCGAGCCGAGCGCCGAGGCCTCGACGGCGACCACCGTCAGCGTCGCGCCGGCCGACAGCACGACCACCGGGGCCACGACCGATACCGCGATCGGCAGCGCCGACAAGGCGCTCGCCTCCGACAGCCCCGACTGGGCCTGCGCGCCTGCGAGCGATCCGACCAGCAGTGCGGCCACGGCCAGCCGACGCAAGGGCGAGGACTGCGTATTCATGCGAATGCTCCTGAGAGGGATGTGATGAAGACACGGCCTGTTCAGCCGATCTCGCGCCCGGCCTGCCGCGCCTCGTGCGCGTCGCGCAAGGTCTTGGCCAGCGTGAACACGGTCGAGATCAGGAACAGCCAGCCGACGCCGAGAAAGGCCTTGTAGGTCGGGTTCACGTCCATGCGCCACAGGCCCCAGGCCGTCAGCGCCATCGCCAGGCCGAAGCCGCCCCAGACCACCATGCCCCACAGCGGCGTGTCGGCCGGCCCGGCCTCGTTGTCGCGCACGTACTTGGCGAGCGCGAACGCGGTCGACAGGCAGAACATGTAGCCCATCACCATGAAGGCGCGGTCCAGATCGGTGCCCGGCAGGTAGGCCAGCCCGATGCCGCACAGCAGCGCGGCCAGACCGAACGAGACCCAGACCTGCAGCGTCCAGGCACGCGTGTCGTGGCGGGTCGGGGTGGGGTGCATGGCGGCGTCTTTCGCAGTGGGATTGAACACGCAGCCATCTTCGGCGGCACCGCCGCTGGTATCAATCACCCGGAGGAGGGTCGCGAGCGCTTGCCCCTCTGGTATCTTCTGGCGCTACTTTTCGAGGAGAACGACGTGAGCACCACGCACGACCTGGTCAGCGCGCTGAAGGCCGAACTGAAGGCCGCCGGCATCACCTACGCCGAGCTCGCCGCGCAACTCGGCATGGCCGAGTCGAGCATCAAGCGGATCTTCGCGAAGGCCGACATGCCGCTGTCGCGCATCGACGAGGTGCTGCGCGTGCTGAAGATGGACTTCGCCGAACTCGCGCGCAAGATCGCCGACGCGCAGCCGCTGCGCCGCGAACTGACGCTCGAGCAGGAGACCGCGGTCGTGGCCGACCGCAAGCTGATGCTGCTGGCGATCTGCTGCGTCAGCCAGTGGACCTTCGAGCAGATGGTCGCCACGTATTCGATCAGCGAGGCCGAGTGCGTGCGCTACCTGCTGCAGCTCGACCGGCTCGGCTTCATCGAACTGCGGCCGCTGAACCGCTACCGGCTGAAGGTCGCGAAGGGCTTCCGCTGGCGGCCGCACGGGCCGGCGATGGAATACTTCCGCCAGCACGTCGCCGCCGACTACTACAGCGGCGGCTTCGACGGCGAGGGCGAGACGCTGATGCTGGTGCACGGCCACATCAGCACCGCGCAGGCCGCCAACTTCGTCGAGCGGCTGCAGCGCGTCGGCCAGGACTTCGCGCAGCAGCACCTCGCCGACCAGAAGCTCGGCGCCGAGCACAAGGGGCACTACACGCTGGTCGTCGGGATGCGTTCTTGGTTGTTTGCGCCGTTCCGCGACCTCAGGCGGCGGTAATGGGGCCCCTCGGCGAACGAGTACGTCCGCCGATTCCCCGAGGGCATGCGGGCCGGCCATGGGCCACGCGGGGCCCCTTCGTGGCCCTCGGCGGCCCGGCGCTCGGCCCGCCGCTTCTTCAATCGAACCGGCGAAGCACCGCGTCGTTGTCCTCGCCCAGCCGCGGCGCGCGGCGCGTGATCGCGCCCGGCGTCAGGCTGAGCTTGGGCACGATGCCGGGCACGTCGAGCTCGAGGCCCTCGGCGGTGGTCACGCGCTGGAGCATGCCGCGCGCGCGGTAGTGCGGGTCCTCGGCAATGTCCTTCGCGGTGTAGATGCGGCCGGCCGGCACGGCCGCCCGGTTCAGCACGTCGAGCACCTCGACGACGGTACGGGGCGTGGTCCACGCGCCGATCGCGGCATCGATCTCGGCGACGCGTGCGACGCGGCCGGCGTTGCCGGCCAGCTGCGGGTCGCGGCCCAGGTCGTCGCGGCCGATCGCGGCCATCAGGCGCTTGAAGCTCGAGTCGCCGTTGCCCGCCACCAGCACCCAGCCGTCGGCACACGGGTAGGCGTTGCTCGGCGCGATGCCGGGCAGCGCCGAGCCGGCCGGCTCGCGCACCGCACCGAACGCGCTGTACTCGGGCAGCAGGCTCTCCATGCAGTTGAAGACCGCTTCGTACAAGGCCACGTCGACGACCTGGCCGCGCCCCTTCGGCGCCTGCGGGCCGACGCTGGCATGGCGGTGCTGCAGCGCCATCAGGATGCCGATCACGCCGTGCAGCGACGCCAGCGTGTCGCCGATGCTCACGCCCACGCGCACCGGCACGCGCCCCGGCTCGGCGGTGAGATGACGCAGCCCGCCCATCGCCTCGGCGACGACGCCGAAACCCGGCCGGTCCTTGTACGGCCCGGTCTGGCCGTAGCCGCTGATGCGCAGCATGATCAGGCCGGGGTTG
>JAYSLR010000602.1:0-2414 GCA_043725365.1 Rhizobacter sp.
TGGCTGGGTGCGCTGGTGCTCGCCGCGGTGCTGACCGCGGGCTGCACGAGCACGCCGAACCGCGCGCCGGTCGAGGACCGCGGCGCCGGCGCGAAGGCGCCGGCTGCGACGGCGGTGCTGCCGGCGCCCGCCGATGCCGCGAAGCCGCTGCCGGGTGCCGAGAACAGCGGCAAGCCCGGCTACTACACCGTGAAGCCGGGCGACACGCTGATCCGCATCGGCCTGGAGAACGGCCAGAACTGGAAAGACCTGGTCAAGTGGAACGCGCTCGAGAACCCGAACATCATCGAGGTCGGTCAGGTGCTGCGCGTCGTGCCGCCGGGGGTGGATCCGAACGCGGCGTCGAGCAAGCCGGTCACGACTGCGCGGGTCGAGACGCGCCCGCTGGACGCGAAGGCGGCGACCTCGGCCGCGAGCGCCTCGCCGTCGACGCCGGCCACCGTGTCCACGGCCACCGCACCCGTTGCGCGCGAAGGTGATGACGATGTGACCTGGGCCTGGCCGGCCAACGGCCCGGTGATCGCGAACTTCGACGAGGGCAAGGTCAAGGGCCTGGTGATCGGCGGCAAGGCCGGCGACCCGGTGCTGGCCGCCGCCGACGGCCGGGTGGTCTATGCCGGCTCGGGCCTGCGCGGCTACGGCAACCTCGTGATCCTCAAGCACAACAACACCTACCTGACCGCCTACGCGCACAACCAGACGCTGCTGGTCAAGGAAGACCAGACGGTGCGGCGCGGCCAGAAGATTGCCGAGATGGGATCCACCGATGCCGACAGCGTGAAGCTGCACTTCGAGATCCGCAAGCAAGGCAAGCCGATCGACCCGGCGAAGCTGTTGCCGCCGCGCTGACGCGCCGGCACACGAGGACCATGACATGGCCAGAAAGCGCGCGCCGCTCGATGGTCATGCGGTCGATCAGCCGAGCAATGCGAAGGCGGTCGACGCGGGCGCCGCCCAGACAAACGGCGAGGCCGCCGATGCCGTTCCGCTGCGCGATCCGGGCCTCGACATCGGCATCGAGGCGCCGCCGGCCGACGACGATCCGGAAGCCGCGCTCGCGAGCGGGCCGGTCGAGCTCGCTGCCGGCGAGTCGGAGATCGGCAACACCCTGCAGACCTACCTGCGCGAAATCCGCCGCGCGCCGCTGCTGACGCCGCAGCAGGAGTACGACACCGCCACGCTCGCGCGCCAGGGCGACTTCGCGGCACGCCAGGTGATGATCGAGCACAACCTGCGCCTGGTCGTCAGCATCGCAAAGAACTACCTGGGCCGCGGCCTGCCGATGACCGACCTGATCGAGGAGGGCAATCTCGGGCTGATGCATTCGATCGGCAAGTTCGAGCCGGAGCGCGGCTTTCGCTTCTCGACCTACGCCTCGTGGTGGGTGCGCCAGAGCATCGAGCGCGCGATCATGCACCAGGCGCGGCTGGTGCGCCTGCCGGTGCACATCGTGCGCGAGCTGAACCAGGTGCTGAAGGCGCGGCGCGCACTCGAGGCGTTGGCGGCCAGCGCCGGCCACAGCGACCGGCCGGTGCGCGTCGAGGATGTCGCGCTCGCGCTCGGCCGGCCGGCGAAGGAGGTCGACGCGCTGCTGAAGTTCGCCGAGCAGCCGACCTCGCTGGACGCACCGATGGAACGCCACGCCGGCGAAGGCGCCGGCGACTCGGTGCTCGACGGCGTCGCCGACGATGGCGCGACCGATCCGATGAGCCTGACGCTGTCGAACGAGGTCGAGTTGCTGCTCCACCATGGGCTGGACGAACTCAACGAGCGCGAGCGCGAGGTCGTGGCCGGGCGCTATGGCCTGGGCAACCGCGACCCCGAGACGCTGGAGGTTCTGGCCGAGCGCCTGGGCCTGACGCGCGAGCGCATCCGCCAGATCCAGCAGGAGGCGCTGGTGAAACTGCGCCGTCGCATGGCGCGTCAGGGCGTCGACCGCGATTCGATCTTCTGATGCCCGCGCCGCCGTTGACGCGCCGCATGGCCGAGGTGCTCGAGAATATCCGCCGCGCAAACCCGCCGCCGTTCCACACGATGCGCCCGGTCGATGCGCGGCAGGCCTACGAAGCGGCGTCCGCGATCCTCGAGTTGCCGCGGGCCCCGCTGGCGCGTGTCGAGGATATCCAGAGCCGGCCTCGAAACCCACGACAGCCTGTGCCGCCAGCTCAGGCTGCGCAGCGGCGCGGCGGTGGTCGCGCTCGACTACCGGCTCGCACCGGAGCAGCGTTTTCCGGTCGCGGTCGACGACGCGTGGGCCGCGATGCGCTGGCTCGCTGCACACAGTGCGACCTTCGGTCTCGACGGCACACGCATCGACCCCGCGCAGCGCCCCGACTGGCGTTTCGCGCCGCTCGAGGTGGACGCGCTCGACGCGGTCGCGCCGGCCTGTGTGCTGCTGGCCGAATGCGACCCGC
>JAYSLR010000603.1:0-7268 GCA_043725365.1 Rhizobacter sp.
GTCGTTCACGTCGAGGATGAAGCGGCTCATGTCCTGCTTCTCTTCCACGTTCATGCCGGCCATCGGCTCGTCGAGCAGCAGCACCTGCGGTTCCATCGCCAGCGCGCGGCCGAGGTCGACGCGCTTCTGCAGCCCGTACGGCATCTTGCCCACCGGCGTCTTGCGGTACGGCTGGATCTCGAGGAAGTCGATGATGCGCTCGACGTGCAGTCGCTGTTCGGTCTCCTCGCGTTCGGCCGCGCCCCAGCGGATCGCCTGCTGGAACAGGTTCGTCTTCATCTTCAGGTTCCGGCCCGTCATGATGTTGTCGAGCACGCTCATGCCCTTGAACAGCGCCAGGTTCTGGAAGGTGCGTGCCAGCCCCATCTCGGCGACCTGGCGCGAGTTCATGTGCTTGAAGGTCTGGCCGCGAAACGTGATCGAGCCCTGCTGCGGCTGGTAGACACCGTTGATGCAGTTCAGCATCGAGCTCTTGCCGGCGCCGTTCGGGCCGATGATCGCGCGGATCTCGTGCTCCTTGACATCGAAGCTGATGTCGGTCAGCGCCTTCACGCCGCCGAACGCCAGCGAGATGTTCCTGACCTCGAGGATCACGTCGCCGATCTTGCGGGTCATCTCAGGCGGCCCTCTTCACGGCGGGGAAGATCCTGGTGTCGACGATCTTCAGGTCGGCCGCGACCATGCCGCTGCGGCCGTCTTCGAACTTCACGGCGGTCTCGATGTACTGGTTCGTCTTGCCGCCGTACAGCGCGTCGACCAGCACCTGGTAGCGCTCGGCGATGAAGCCGCGCCGGACCTTGCGCGTGCGCGTCAGCTCGCCGTCATCGGCGTCGAGTTCCTTGTGCAGGATCAGGAAGCGGCTGATCTGCGAGCCGGCGAGCCTCTCGTCCACGGCGAGGTCGGCGTTAACCTTTTCGACGCACTCGCGGATCAGCGCGTAGACCTCGGGCTTCTGCGCCAGATCGGTGTAGCCGGCGTAGGGCAGGCTGCGTCGCTCGGCCCAGTTGCCCACCGCCTCGAAGTCGATGTTGATGAACGCGCAGACGGTGGCGCGCCGGTCGCCGATCGCGACCGCTTCCTTGATGAACGGGAAGAACTTCAGCTTGTTCTCGACGTACTTGGGCGCGAACATCGCGCCGTCGAACGCTCCGCCCACGAGACGGCCGACATCCTTGGCGCGGTCGATGATCTTCAGGTGGCCGGCGGCATCGAGGAAGCCAGCGTCGCCGGTGTGGTACCAACCATCGGCGGTCAGCACCTCGGCCGTGGCGGCGGGATTGCGGTAGTACTCCTTCAGCAGGCCCGGCGACTTGACGAGGATCTCGCCGGCGTCGCTGACCCGGATCTGCACGCCCTCGATCGGCACGCCCACGGTGTCGGCCCTCGCTTCGTGGTCGGGCTGCAGGCAGACGAATACCGCGGTCTCGGTCGAGCCGTAGAGCTGCTTCAGGTTGATGCCGATCGAGCGGTAGAAGCTGAACAGGTCGGGGCCGATCGCCTCGCCGGCGGTGTAGGCCACCCGCACGCGGGACAGGCCGAGCGTGTTGCGCAACGGGCCGTAGACCAGCAGCTTGCCGAGCGTGTAGTTCAACCGATCGAGCGCGCCGACCGGCTGCCCGTCCATCAGTCTGGGCCCGACGCGCCGCGCCACGGCCATGAAGTGGTGGAACAGCCATTTCTTGATCGCGCCGGCGTCTTCCATGCGGATCATCACGGTCGTCAGCAGGCCCTCGAAGACGCGCGGCGGCGCGAAGTAGTAGGTCGGGCCGATGTCGTTCAGGTCGATGCTGACGGTGCTGGCCGACTCCGGGCAGTTGACGACGTAGCCGCACACCAGCCACTGCGCGTACGAGAAGATGTTCTGGCCGATCCAGGCCGGCGGCAGGTAGGCCAGCACTTCTTCGGCGCTGGTCAGCTTGTCGAATCGGGCACCGGCCTGGGCGCGGTCGATCAGCGTGCGGTGGGTGTGGACCACGCCTTTCGGGTGGCCGGTCGTGCCCGACGTGAAGAACATCGCCGCCACGTCGTCGGGCTGCGTCTTCTGGACCTCGGCGTCGAAGAAGCCCGGGTGCGCGGCGTCGAAAGCACGGCCGGCGACGATCAGCGCATCGAGCGGCGCCAGCCCCGGCTCGGCGTAGTGGCGCAGACCGCGCGGGTCATCGAACCAGAGACGGCGCAGCTGCGGGCATTGCTCGCGCACCTCGAGCAGCTTGTCGATCTGCTCCTGGTCCTCGACGATCGCGAACGCCACCTCGGCGTTGGTGATCGGGAATACGAACTCCGTCGATGCCGCGTCCTGGTACAGCGGCACCGGCACCGCCCCCAGCGACTGCGCGGCCAGCATCGCGGCGTACAGGCGCGGCCGGTTCTCGCCGATCACGACCAGGTGCTGGCCGCGCTGCAGGCCGGCATCGGCCAGGCCGCAGGCCAGCTCGCGCACCAGCGTCGAGAGCGCGCGCCAGGTGAGGGTCTGCCAGATGCCGTAGTCCTTCTCGCGCAATGCGGCCGCCTCGGGGCGCTGCGCCGCGTGGTCGAGCATCAGGCGTGCGAACGTGGTGGGCACCGCGGTTCTCCGGTCGTGTGCGGCGGGTCAACTGCGTGACGCCGCGACTTATCAGCCGGTGACTGTAGAAACAAGTTTGACGCCATGTTGTCGTTCTGACGACAATCCTAGGGTCGCCCCCCTCCGGTCTTTCCCTTGACGATCCCAGCTGTGGCGGTCATCGCGACCGCACCGATTTACCAGCGGGCGCGGGCTCCGAGCCTGGCCGAGCTCGCCGACATCCCGTGGCTGCCCGCGCTCGACCGCGAGGAGCGCGCGGCGGCGGTGGCCGACCTCAAGGTCGTGCGGGTCGCGACCGGCGAGTTGCTGTGCCGGGTCGGACGCCCGGTCACCTACTGGTTCGGCGTGATCGAGGGCTTGCTGAAGATGAGCAACGACAGCGCGCTCGGCGTTCCGATCACCTTCACCGGCGTGCCGCCCGGCGGGTGGTTCGGCGAAGGCACGGTGATCAAGCGTGAGGCCTACCGCTACAACATCCAGGCGCTGCGCAAGAGCATGGTGGCGGGGCTGGGTGTGGAGACCTTCCACTGGCTGCTCGATCGCAGCATTCCGTTCAACCGCTTCATCACGAACCAGCTCAACGAGCGGCTCGGTCAGTTCATCGCGGCGCGCGAGATCGACCGCATGAGCGATGCCGACGCGCGCGTCGCGCGCAGCCTGGCGGCGCTGTTTCACCCGGTGCTGTACCCGGGTGTGGGCACGCTGCTGCGGATCACGCAGCAGGAACTGGGCTACCTGGTCGGGCTGTCGCGCCAGCGCGTCAACGAGGCGCTGCAGGCCTTGCAGTCGCAGGGCTGCATCCGCATCGAGTACGGCGGCGTGCGCGTGATCGATATCGACGCCCTGCGCCGAATTGCCTGACCGTCGCCGGGGCGGTGCGCCATCCCCAGGTTGAACGACGGCCGATGGCGCACACTGCCGAACTTACCGGGATGAAGCGCAGTCGCAGTGTGCACTGCCTAAAATGCAAGGCGATCCCGCTGACCGCCTGTCCGCGGCGACGCGAACCTCAGGCCGAACGATGAGCGAAATCAGGGCGCTGCTCCTGACCGACGTGGTGGACAGCACGAAGCTGTCCCAGGAACTGGGCGATGCCGCGATGGCCGACGTCTGGACCGGCCACGACCGGGTCGCGCGCGCGTTGCTGGAGCCGTGGCGCGGTCGCGAGATCGACAAGACCGACGGCATGCTGCTGCTGTTCGAGTCGGCCGCCGACGCGCTCGGCTACGCGATGGACTACCACCGCGCGCTGGGCGGGTTGCCGATACCGCTGTCGGCGCGGGCCGGCCTGCACGTCGGGCCGGTCATCCTGCGCGAGAACGCCCAGGCCGACATCGTGCGCGGCGCGAAGCCGCTCGAAGTCGAGGGACTGGCCAAGCCGATCGCCGCCCGCGTGATGATGCTGGCCGGCGGCGGGCAGACGCTGCTGTCCGCAGAGGCGCGCGAGGACCTCGGCAAGACGACCCTGAAGCTCGTCTCGCACGGCCACTGGATGGTCAAGGGCGTGGCCGACCCGCTGGAGCTGTTCGAGGCCGGCGATCCCGCCGCGCGATTCGTGCAACCGGCCGATGGCGAGAAGGCCTACCGCGTCGTGCGCCTGGGCGACTGGTGGCTGCCCGTCAAGGAGATTCCGAACAACCTGCCGCACCAGGCGACCTCGTTCATCGGGCGCGAGCGTGAGCTGGGCGAGGTCAAGGACCTGCTCGGCACCTCGCGGCTGGTGACGCTGCTCGGCATGGGCGGGCTGGGCAAGACGCGCCTGTCGCTGCAGGCGGCCGCCGAGATGATCCACCAGTTTCCGGACGGCGTGTGGTTCCTGGACCTGGCGCCGATCAGCGACCCGGCGCTGGTCGTCGGCGAGACGGCGCAGGTGCTGGGCGTGCGTGAGGAGCCCGACCGGCCGCTGCTGCAGACCCTGTGCGCGCATCTGAAGAACCAGCGCGCGCTGCTGATCTTCGACAACTGCGAGCACGTCATCAAGATATCGGCACAGATGGCCAGCGCGATGCTGAAGGTGGCGCCGCAGGTGCGCATCGTCGCGTCGAGCCGCGAGGCCTTGCGCTCACCCGGCGAGCAGTGCTACCCCGTGCTGCCACTGCCGCTGCCGGCGCGTGGCGACGGCGTCGAGGCCTTGTCGCGGTCGACCGCGGTTCGTCTGTTCGTCGAGCGCGCCCAGTCGCACAAGCCGGCCTTCACGCTGAACGAGCGCGAAGCACCCGCGGTGGCGGAACTGGTGGTGCGCCTCGAGGGCATCCCGCTGGCGCTCGAACTGGCGGCGGCGCGGGTGCGTTCGCTGACGGTGGCCGATATCAACGCCCGGCTCAAGGACCGCTACAAGATCCTCACCGGCGGCTCCCGCGTGCTCCAGGAACGGCAACAGACACTGCGCGCGCTTGTCGACTGGTCGTACGAGTTGCTGACCGAGCCGGAGCAGACCCTCCTCAGCCGGCTCGGCGTCTTCGTCGGCGGCTTCGACATGGCGGCCGCCGAGCAGGTCTGTAGCGCGGACCCGCTGACCAGCGACGACGTGCTCGACCTCGTCGGCTCGCTGGTCGAGAAGTCGCTGGTGATGCTGGAAGAGCGCGACGACGGGGCTCGCTACCGCATGCTCGAAACCATTCGTGATTACGCGCGCGAGAAGCTCGACCAGGGCGGCGAAGCCGAGGCCACGGCGATCCGCCACTGCGAGCACTACTTTGCGATGGCCAAGGAGGCCAACCATGGCCTGCGCGGGCCGCAGCAGGCCGACTGGATCTGGAAGGTCGAGGTCGAGCTCGACAACGTGCGCAGTGCGATCGCGCTTTCGCTGGCCGGCGGCATCGACCCGTTCATCGCGGTGAAGTTCGCGGTCGCGCTGCAGGGCTTCTGGATCCTGCGCGGTTACTCGACCGAGGGTCGCAAGCTGGTCCAGGCGTCGCTGGCGCTGCCGCAGATCCAGGCCTCGACGGTCGCCCAGGCCTGGGCGCTGTACGTGGGCGCGGCGCTGGCAGAGAGCCAGAGTGACTACGGCGAGGCCCGCAACATGCTGGAGACCTGTCTCGAGCTTCGGCGCGAACTCGGGAATCCGGTCGACATCGCCGCGACCCTGTCGACCCTGTCGTTGGCCCGGCTCCAGGCCGGCGACGCCGACGAGGCGGCCGCCGGCGAGAGCGAGGCGCTGCAGATCTTCCGCCAACTCGGCGATCGGGTCGGCGAGGCGATCGGCTTGCTGCATCTGGGGCAGATCAGTCTGCACCTGGGCGACGACGGCCGGGCGCGTGGGCACCTCGAGAAGTGCCTGACGATCGCACGCGATATCAAGCATCAGGAGCTGGAGGGAGAGTGCGAACTCGTCCTCGGTTCGAGCGCATTCGAAACGGGAGATCGGGCGCAGGCCTCGGTGCGCCTCAAACGCTCGCTGACCGTGTGTCGCGAGGCCGGCGACAAGCGTGGCGAAGCCAACGCACTCTGGTGGCTGGGCAAGGTCGACCTGCAAGAGGGTGACCTTGCATCGGCACGCCAACGCCTCGAGGAGTCGTTGCTGGCATTCCGCGCATTCGAGATGCGCGAGGAGCTCCTGGGTTGCCTGGAAGACCAGGCGATCCTGGCGAGCGCCGAGGGTCGGCACGATGTCGCGGCAAGTCTCGCGGCAATGGTCGACGCATCGCGCAGCCGGCTCGGCTTCGCCCGCTCAGCGCGCGCCGAGCAGCGTTGGCAGGCTAACCTGGCCGGGCTGCGCGAGGCCGTCGGCGCTGCCGAGTTCGATGCCGCGTCGAACGATGGCAAGGACTGGCAGGTCGACGAGGCCATCCGCAACGCCCAGGCGCTGCGTGCCGAGGCGGCGGTCGCGGCCGGTTAGCGGGCGCGGCGCCGGCGCGTCACGAACCCGACGACCCCCAACCCAGCCAGCATCAGCGCATAGGTGCCAGGTTCCGGGATCGGAGCGAAGACGCCCACGGCATTCGTCTCAGAGAAGCCGCAGTTCTGTTCGGGCTGGCCGGGAATCGAGCTCAAGCATCCCACCGTGTTCGTGATGGGGTTGACGTACGCGAGCTGGGCCAGGTTGCCGCCGAACAGAAGCAAGCTGAACGAGTAGTCGCCATTGCCGTCGATTGCAGAATCGATCGTCGGAACGACGGGCGTGAAGTAGTTCGTGTTGACCCCGACGAGCGCGCCGCCGGCGATCTGGATGCCCTGGATGTCGACGCTCGTATTGAGGTTGAAGGATTCCAGGAACGTTCCGGCCGAACCGCCATCATTCTGATAGAAGGTCAGCGTGGCGCTCGTGATGCTGAACCCGGAGCAACCGGGGTCCGACAGCGTGTAGATCCCGTCTGCCTGGCCCAGGCATGATCCGGGCACGTCGAACAGGGCGTTCGCCGTCCAGTAAAGATCGGGGAAGGGCTGACCGTAGGCCGGATCCCAGCTTCCGCTGTACACGGCCGCCTGCGCCGAGCCTGCGCAACCCAGCGCGACTCCGACCGACAGGACCGTACCGGCAAAGACGGATTTAGCGCGAGTCATCCACATGATTCTTACCTCGAGTTGTTGACATGCGGGCCCGGCAGGCACAGGACACTTACTGTCCTGAAACGACGCCGAGCCGAGAAGAAGTCCCGAATTCGAAAATCATTGTAGGGATCAGTAGCCAAATCGCGCCGTTGCCGACCTCCCCCACATAAGGGGGCGCACCACAGGTCCGAGCCGGTCGCCGCCGCACGCGCCG
>JAYSLR010000604.1:0-2219 GCA_043725365.1 Rhizobacter sp.
GCGCCACCCTGCTCGCTCACGCCCTCGATCGCGACGCCGAGGTGGAAGTGCGCGTTGGCATGGCGCGAAACGCGCTGCGTGCTGTTGCGCGGCGGCGGCACCTGCTGCTGGTTGATGTAGTGGCGGATGCGCCATTTCCAGTCGTCGGGCAGGCGGCTGTAGCCCTGCACGAAGCCCGGGTGCGTCGCGCCCTTGCCCTTGTTGACGCGCGGAATGTCCGGCCTCCGCACGAGCAGGTGCACCTGGGCGGCGCCTGCTTCGAGCGCGGTCGCGGCGCTGTCCATCGCCGAGGCGCCCGCGCCGACCACGCCGACGCGCAGCCCGGCGAGCGAGGCGTAGTCGTTGTCGTCCGACGAATGCGCCCAACGCGACGGCGGCAACGACTGCGCGAACGCCGGCACGCTCGGCCCGCCGAGGCCGGCGCGGCCGGTGGCGATCACGACCCGTCGCGCCCAGGCGTGCATCGCCCGGCCCTCGGCCTCGATGCGCAGCTCGACGCGGCCTTCGCCATGCGGCAGCAGGTCGGTGACGCGATGGCCGTTCAGCACCGGCAGCGCCAGCACGGTGCGGTACCAGCGCAGGTAGTCCATCCATTGCAGGCGCGGGATCTTGTCGAGCGACTCCCAGGCGGCGTTGCCGAACTGCGCCTCGAACCAGGCGCGAAAGGTCAGCGACGGGATGCCGAGCGCCGGCCCGGCGAGCTGCTTGGGGCTGCGCAGCGTCTCCATGCGCGCGGTCGTGGCCCACGGACCTTCCATGCCGGCGGGCGCTTCGTCATACACGACGACGAAGACGCCGCGCTGCACCAACGCCGCGGCCAGGGCCAGGCCCGCCATGCCGGCGCCGACGATGGCGACGTCGGCGACGCTCTGGCCCTCGTGCGTGCGCTCGGGCGTCCAGCGCGGCGCGGGCAGCTGCAGGCAGGCCAGCTCGTAGGCGAGGCGCGCCTCGAGCGCCGCGAGGCCACCGGCGGATGAGGTCATTGCGCCCCGGTCACTGCACCGATGTCATTGAACCGAGATGTGCGCATCCCGCACGAGACGGCCCCACTTCTCGGTCTCGGCCGCCAGGTGCTCGGCGAGCTGCTGCGGCGTGCCGCCCAGCGTGGTGGCGCCCATGTCGGCGAGGCGCTTCTTCACGGCCGGGTCGGCGAGGATCTCGTTGGCCACGCTGTTCATGCGCGCGACGATCGCCGGCGGCGTGCCCTTGGGCGCGAGCAGCGCGAACCAGGTCGACGACAAGAGGCGCGGCTGGCCCAGCTCGGCCGTGGTGGGCACGTCGGGCAGGGCCGGCGAGCGCTGCGGCGCCATCACCGCGATCGCGCGCACCTTGCCGCTCTTGACCTGCCCGGCGATGCCGGGGATGAGCTGGAACATGAGCTGGATCTCGCCGGCGATCAGGTTGGTGGTGGCGGTGCCCGGCGCGTTGTAGGGCACGTGGACCATCTGCGCGCCGGTCTCGCGCATGTAGAGCTCGCCGGCCAGGTGCATCGAGCTGCCGATGCCGGTGGAGCCGAAGTTGAGCTTGCCCGGATTGGCCTTGGCGTAGCGCGCGAACTCGGCCAGGTCGTGCGCCGGCACGTCGTTGTTGACGACCAGGATGTTGGGCACGTCGGCCACCAGCAGGATCGGCACGAAGTCTTTCTGCGCGTCGAACGAGAGGTTCTTGTAGAGCGCCTTGTTCACCGCCAGCGTGACGGCCCAGGGAAGAGGAAGTGATAGCCATCGCCCGGCGTCGCCGCCGCCGCGCTGGCGCCGATGTTGCCGTTGGCGCCGGCCTTGTTGTCGACGACGAAGGTGGCCTTCAAGCGCGTCTGCAGCTCTTCAGCGAGGACGCGGGCGATCGTGTCGCCGGTGCCGCTGCCGCCGGGGGCGGGGACGATGAGCTGGATGGGTTTGCCGGGGGCGGGCCAGTCTTGGGCGAGGGTTGGACTTGCGAACAACGATGACAGCAGCGCAGCCAGGGACACGGCGAAGAGGGAGCGTCGAGACATTGTCAGGGCCTTGTGCGGTGAGGGCGAGCGCTATCTTGTCATGGCGACTTAAGGTATGGCCTTGTGTCCCCGTGCGGGACGAAGGTCAGTCGTGAAGAGCTGAGATGCCATTCACCTGCGTAGACGACACTAGTGTAGTGTTGCAATCTTTCGGGAACATATTTGCCTGTTGCCTCTCCAATGGTCTACTGCGACCAGCGGAGAGCGCGAGTGCGAATTGCCCCCG
>JAYSLR010000605.1:0-3293 GCA_043725365.1 Rhizobacter sp.
CTCGTTCACGATCAACATGGAGCAGATCGGCGACATCATCGAGCGCGTGATCCAGGACATCGAGGACAAGAAGATCCACAAGAACCGGCGCTTCTCCGACGCCGGCATGGCCGAGATCGTGCACCTGCACGAACGACTGACGGCGAACCTGCGCCTGGGCATGAGCGTGTTTCTCGACGGCCACGTGCGCGACGCGAAGAAGCTGCTCGAGGAGAAGGCGCGCTTTCGGGACCTGGAGCACGAGTACGCCGCCAGCCACATCGCGCGGCTGCAGGACCACACCGCGCACAGCATCGAGACCAGCTCGCTGCACATCGACCTGATCAGCGACCTGAAGCGCATCAACTCGCACATCTGCTCGATCGCCTACCCGATCCTCGAATCCGCCGGTGCGCTGACCAAGACCCGCATCCGCAACTCGCAGCACGCGACGCTGTCCGGCCCCGAGGAACGCAAGTTCTGATGAGCGCCCCGCTGGCGCTGACCTGGCCGATCGTGCTCGCGGTGCTGGGCGGTGCGCT
Organism: Rhizobacter sp.; assembly: GCA_043725365.1. Taxonomy (GTDB): domain Bacteria; phylum Pseudomonadota; class Gammaproteobacteria; order Burkholderiales; family Burkholderiaceae_C; genus LMDS01. The sequence goes on from JAYSLR010000605.1 coordinate 522, forward strand.
GCTGCACGCGTCGTGGAACGCGCTGATCAAGTCGGGCCACGACAAGGCGCTCGACACCGCGCTGCTGCACTTCCTCGGCGCGCTGGTCGCGCTGCCCTTCATGCTCCGGGTCGGCCCGCCGCCGGCGGTGGCCTGGCCCTTCCTCGGCGCCTCGCTGGTGATCCACATCGGCTACTACGCCGCGCTGGTCGGCGCCTACCAGCACGGCGAGCTCGGCCTGACCTACCCGATCATGCGCGGCTTCGCGCCGATGCTGGTCGCGCTCGCGAGCAGCGCGTTCATCGGCGAGGTGCCGACGCTCGGGGCCTGGCTGGGCATCGCCGGCATCACGCTCGGCGTCGCGCTCGTCGGCCTGGCGCACCCGGGCGAGGCGCTGCACCACCGCAAGGCGCTGATGTTCGCGTTCGCGAACGCCGCGATCATCGCGCTGTACACCGTGGTCGACGGCCGCGGCGTGCGTGCCGCGACCGCCGAAGATCACGGCGCGCTGCGCTACGTGCTGCTGCTGTCCGTGCTCGACGGCATCGCCTACCCGGCCTTCGTCTGGCTGCGCCGCAGCGCGGCCGGCCGGCGCGAGATCGTCGCCTACGCGCGCCGGCGCTGGCCGGTCGCGGCGCTGGGCGGCAGCGCGTCGATCGGCTCGTACGCGATCGCGCTGTGGGCGATGACGCGCGCGCCGGTCGCGTCGGTGGCGGCGCTGCGCGAGACCTCGGTGCTGTTCGCCGCGGTGCTCGGCACGGTGCTGCTGAAGGAACGGTTCGGACTGCAGCGCGCACTCGGGACCGGCGTGATCGTCGCCGGCGTGATGGCGCTGCGCTTCGCGTAGCGGGAGGCGGCGACCGATCGTCGGGCGTGGGCGTGGGTCGAAGCCGACCGTGCTGCACGCCACGCGATCGAGCCCGCGGGGCATGCGGCGGGCTCGCGCCCCGGCGCGCGGCTACGCCTTGTTGTCGGGAGTCGGCGTCGTCACCACCTGGCCGTCCTTCACCGGCAGCTTCGCTCCCGGCTTGAACGTCGTCCGCACCACGCCTTCCTTGCCGTCGAGTCGATAGGTGACCTTGTAGCCGACCACTTTCTGAGACTTTTCGTTCACCGTCTTGCAGCGATGCTCGGTCTTCGTGACCACATCCCTTTCCTGCAGGTTCTTCTGGACCCGGTTGCCGGCATAGCCTCCGGCGGCGGCTCCGGCGATGGTGGCCAGCGTCTTGCCCTTGCCGCCACCGACGGCACTTCCCAACAGGCCGCCCGCCAGTCCGCCGACCACGCTGCCGGCAATGCGATGCTCATCCTTCACCGGCGCCTGATGCTGCACCTGGACGTCTTCGCACTGCTCGTGCGGGGTCACCACCGCCTCGACCACCTCTTTCACCGCGACGACGTCGGCAAACTCCGGCTTCGTGATCGCCTTGTAGCTCGTGACGGCGCCCGAGCCGAGAACCACCATGGCGATGCCGCCGATTCCGATTCCCTTGATCATTGATTTGTCCATGCGCATGTCCCTTTCCGGTCGCGTCGTCTCCATCGTCGAGACGGCCAGCCTGGCACAGGTGGGTGCGATCTCGCCGATGGGAAAGGCAGCTTACGCATACTTCACGAACCCGCTGTAACGCGCGGTAGCGGGAACGTACTGGGCCCGACGTGGTCGGCTCACGCGTCGGCGAGCAGGGCGAGCAATGCCGCCTCGTCGAGCACCGCGATGCCCAACTCGTTCGCCTTGTCGAGCTTGCTGCCGGCCTCGGCACCGGCGACGACGAAGTGGGTCTTCTTCGACACCGAGCCGCTGACCTTGCCACCGGCCGCCTCGATGCGGTCCTTCGCATCGTCGCGCGACAGGGTCGGCAGGGTGCCGGTCAGCACGAAGGTCTTGCCGGCGAGCGGCTTCGGCACCGCGTCGGGTGCGCCGTCGGTCTCGGGCCACGCGATCCCGGACGCGCGCAGCTGCTCGACCACCTCGACGTTGTGCGGCTGGTCGAAGAAGGTGCGCAGGCTCTGCGCGACGATCGGGCCGACGTCGTTCACCTCGAGCAGCTGCTCGAGGCTCGCCGCCATCAGCCGGTCGATGTTGCCGAAGTGCTTCGCCAGGTCCTTCGCGGTCGTCTCGCCGACATGGCGGATGCCCAGCCCGTACAGGAAGCGCGCGAAGCTCGTGCGCTTGCTGGCTTCGAGGCCGGCGAGCAGGTTGACGGCGCTCTTCTCGCCCATGCGGTCGAGCGCGACGAGGTTCGCGAGGCCGAGCTTGTACAGGTCCGGCAGCGTGCCGACGATGCCGGCGTCGACGAGCTGGTCGACGAGCTTGTCGCCCAGGCCCTCGATGTCGAGCGCGCGGCGCTGCGCGAAGTGCAGGATCGCCTGCTTGCGCTGCGCCGGGCAGAACAGGCCGCCCGAGCAGCGCCAGTCGACCTCGCCCTCCTCGCGCGTAATCGCGCTGGCGCAGATCGGGCACTTGCCGCCCAGCCGCTTGTACAGGTCGAACGGCTCGCCGACCTGCGCCGGGCGGCGCTCGAGCACGACGCCGACGACCTCGGGGATCACGTCGCCGGCGCGCCGCACGATCACGGTGTCGCCGATGCGCACGTCCTTGCGCCGAGTCTCGTCCTCGTTGTGCAGCGTCGCGTTGCTGACCGTCGTGCCGCCGACGAACACCGGCTCCAGCTTCGCCACCGGCGTGAGCTTGCCGGTGCGGCCGACCTGGATGTCGATGTCGCGCACCACCGTCGTCTGCTCCTGCGCCGGGTACTTGTGGGCACAGGCCCAGCGCGGCTCGCGCGACTT
>JAYSLR010000606.1:0-4833 GCA_043725365.1 Rhizobacter sp.
TGGGCGGCGATCGGGGTCGCCGCGCTGGCCGGCTCGGCGCTGTACGGGCTGCTCGGCTGGATCGAGCGGCGCGCGACGTTCTGGCACCCCTCGATTCGCGCCCACGTTTGAGTTCAAATCCTTCTTCCCCCACGCCGCAAGGCACAACCCCTCGGAGTTCTTCGATGCGCAAAACGACTCTTCTGCTCTCACTGGTGCTTGCCGGCCTCGCCGGGGCGGCGCACGCAGCCGACAAGGTCACGGTGCAGCTCAAGTGGCTGCCGCAGGCCCAGTTCGCCGGCTACTACGTGGCCGCCGCGAAGGGCTTCTACAAGGACGCCGGCCTGGACGTGACGATCAAGCCGGGCGGCCCCGACATCTCGCCCGCGCAGGTGCTCGCCGCCAAGGGCGCCGACCTGACCGTCGATTGGATGCCCAGCGCACTGGCGGCGCGCGAGGCCGGCGTGCCGATGGTCAACGTCGCGCAGATCTTCAACCGCTCGGGGATGATGCTGACCTGCAAGAAGTCCAGCGGCGTGCTCACGCCGAAGGACTTCAAGGGCAAGACGCTGGGCGTCTGGTTCGGCGGCAACGAGTACCCGTTCCTGAGCTGGATGGGCACGCTCGGGCTGAAGACCAGCGGCGCGAACCCCGACGTCAAGGTGCTGAAGCAGGGCTTCAACGTCGACCCGCTGCTGCAGAACCAGGCGGCCTGCATCTCGACCATGATCTACAACGAGTACTGGCAGGTGATCGATGCGGGCGTGAAGCCGGCGGACCTCGTGACCTTCCCGTATGAAGACCAGGGCGTCGCGACGCTCGAGGACGGCCTGTACGCACGCGAACCCGACCTGAAGGACCCGGCCTACGTCGCCAAGATGGCCAAGTTCGTGAAGGCCTCGATCAAGGGCTGGGAGTACGCGATCAAGAACCAGGACGAGGCCGTCAAGATCGTGCTCGCCGCCGACACCTCGGGCGGCTCGACCGCCGCGGTGCAGAAGCGCCAGCTCGAGAACGTCGCGAAGCTGATCACGACCGCCGGCACGCCGAAGATGGGCGTGCTCGACCCGGCCGCCTACCAGCGCACGGTCAAGGTGCTGCTCGCCGGCGGCAGCGACCCGGTCATCAAGAAGGACCCGGGCACGGCCGCGTGGACGCACGCCGTGACCGACAAGGCGCTGGCCAAGTAAGGAGGGCGTGGCGCGGGCTACAGCGACATGCGCTGCAGCTCGCGCTCCCCCGCCAGCTGGTGCTTGAGGGCGCCCGCCACGTGCAGCGCGAACACCCCGTACAGCACGTAGCCGAGCAGCGTGTGCAAGCTGCCCAGCTGGGTGTGAAGCACCTCCTTGGCGGCCGGCTCGATGCGGCCGATCGCGGCGATGCGCGGCCACTCGAACAGGCCGAAGAACGGCATCGGGTGCGTCGCCGCATCCTTCCAGGCCGAGTCGTGCATCCAGCCGGACAGCGGGAGCGCCAGCATCAGCACGTAGAGCAGCCCATGCGCGAACTTCGCAGCGACACGCTCGCGACGCGGGTAGCCGGCCGGCAGCGGCGGCGGCGGATGGGCGAATCGCCACAGCAGGCGCATCAGCACCAGCCCCAGGATCGTGATGCCGATCGACTTGTGGGTGTCGATCACCGGCCGGATCCAGTCGTCGGGAAGCCCGTCGGCCAGCAGGCCCAGCGCGACGTTGACCGCGATCAGCAACGCCACGAGCCAGTGCAGCACGACGGCGGTGCGCGTGTATCGATCGTTGGGCATGGCGAACAGGGTATCGCAGCCCGCGATTTCACGCCCTGTTGAAACTCCCGGCCGCCGCAGGGGTCGCAGCAGGCCCTGCATCCGAGCGCCGATGGCTCGCGTACCGTCACCCACCGGACACCGTCTTGACCCACGCCCTGAGCCAGGCCTTCATCGCCGCATCGCCGCGCTTCGCCCCCGAGCCGACCCCGCTTCGCAGCGTGCTGATTCACGCGGCCGTTCTCGCCGTGTGGATCGCGCTGTTCGCGGCGTCGTTCGGCGTCGGCGGCGTCTGGGCCTGGTCGGTCGGCATTCTCTACATCGCCTACGACACGGCGCTGCAGGCCTTCGTCGCCTGGCAGACGCGAGCGCTGCTGGCGCCTCGTGAGGTCGGCACCACGGCCATCCCGCAGACGCTGGCGGTCATCGTCGCCGCACACAACGAGGCCGCCGTGCTGCCCGCGACCCTGCGCAACCTGAGGGCGCAGACCGACGCACCCGATCTCGTCGTCATCGCCGACGACGGCTCCACCGATGCCACCGCCGAGCTGCTCGTGCGCGGCCACGGGCTGCGCGAGCCCGACCTGGGCACGCTCGGCGAGGCCGGCACGGTCTGGCCGACCCTGCGCTGGCTGAGGCTGGCCCACGGCGGCAAGGCGCGGGCGCTGAACGAGGCGATGCTGCACGTCGCCACCGACATCGTCGTGACGGTCGACGCCGACACCCTGCTCGACGCCGGCGCGATCGCCGCGCTGCGCCGCGCGTTCGCGCGCGAGCCGGCGCTGGTCGCCGCCACCGGCGTGCTCACGCCGGTGTGCGGCCCCTCGACCGCCGGCCGGCTGTTCCAGTGGTTCCAGACCTACGAGTACATCCGCAACTTCCTCTCGCGCTACGCGTGGATGGGGCTGGACAGCCTGCTGCTGATCTCGGGCGCGTTCGCGGGCTTCCGGCGCGACGCGGTGCTCGCCGTCGGCGGCTTCGACCCCGACTGCCTGGTCGAGGACTACGAGCTGATCCACCGGCTGCGCCGCCACGCCGCGCGCCGCGGCCTGAGCTGGCGCTTCCGCGTGCTCGGCGACGCTGGCGCGCGCACCGAGGCGCCCAGCGATCTGGGCGGGTTCCTGCGCCAGCGGCGGCGCTGGTTCGGCGGCTTCCTGCAGACCCAGTTCTGGTATCGGGCGATGGTCGGCGACCGGTCCTATGCGTGGCTCGGGACGCTGATGCTGCCGGTCAAGGCGATCGACACCTTGCAGCCGCTGTACGGACTGACGGCGTTCGCGCTGCTCGTCGACTACGCGGTGACCGGAAGGTTCGACGTGATCGCGCCGGTCTCGGCGCTGATCGGCGCCAAGATCGCGGTCGACCTGGCCTTCCACCTCTGGTCCGTCCATCGGTACCGGCGCTGGGTCGGCGGGGCCACGCAGGCGGCGCTGTGGCCCGCGCTGCTGGCGGCCCTGGTCGAGCCCTTCAGTTTCCAGCTGCTGCGCCACACCGGCGCGGCCTGGGGCTGGTGGGCGTTCCTGACCGGGCGCCGCCAGTGGGGCGCTGCCGCGCGGGTCGGCCCCGAAGCGCGCCTGCCGGACGGGCCGTGACGCGGGACAATGCGGGCCCGATCGACTGCCGACCCCGCCGCCCACCGTGAAACTCTCCCAGGTACTTTTCTCGCAGGGATTCGGTGCGCGCCGCGAATGCGAGGGCCTGATCCTCGGCGGCCACGTCACGATTGCCGGCCGCGTGTGCGACGATCCCTTTCTCGAAGTCGACCCCGCGGGCCTGAGCTTCGGCGTGCGCGGCGAGCTCTGGCCCTACCACGCGAAGGCGCTGGTGCTGCTGCACAAGCCGGCCGGCTACGAGTGCTCGCAGAAACCCAAGCACCATCCGAGCGTGATGAGCCTGCTGCCGTTGCCGCTGCGCGTGCGCGGGCTGCAGCCGGTCGGGCGCCTGGACGAGGACACCACCGGGCTGCTGCTGATGACCGACGACGGCGCGCTGATCCACCGCCTCACGTCGCCGAAGAAGCACGTGCCCAAGGTCTACGAGATCGAGACCGCCGAAGCGGTGACCGAGGCGCAGCTGGACGCGCTGCGGCGCGGCGTCGTGCTGCACGACGACCCGCTGCCGGTGCGCGCCGCGGCCTGCGAACGCAGCGCAGAGCGCGCGCTGCGCATGACACTGCTCGAAGGCAAGTACCACCAGGTCAAGCGCATGGTCGCCGCCGCCGGCAACACGGTGAGCGCGCTGCACCGCAGCGCCTACGGCGTGCTGGCGCTGCCCGCCGACCTGGCGCCGGGCCGGTGGCGCTGGCTGGACGGCCCGGCCGCGGTGCTCGGGCCGTCGGCTTGAGACGCGCGCCGCGACCGATCCGGGCGCCTACAGGCCGGCGAGGTAGTTCGCGAGGTTCGCGATGTCCGCGTCGCTCAGCGTGTTCGCCACGCTGGTCATGTTGCCGGCATCGTTGGTGCGGCGCCGGGCCTTGAAGTCGGTGAGCTGCTTGACGATGTAGTCGTACTGCTGGCCGGCGACGCGCGGGATCTCGTTCTGCCCGACGAAGCCGCCGAGGTGGCACATCGTGCACAGCGTTTCGTCGGCTTTCAGCCTGCCCAGCCGGGCCTTCTGCGGATCGGAGTTGAAGCCCGTGACCGGCGGCTTCTGCTTCGAGAAGTAGTCGGCCAGGTCACCGATCTCCTCGCGCGTCAGGCCGGCCGCCATCGGCGTCATCAGCGGGTCGCTGCGCCGGCCGGCCTGGAAGTCGCGCAGCTGCAGCGTCAGGTAGCGCGCGCTCTGGCCCGCGAGGATCGGGTAGGCCGGCTGGGTCGAGGCTCCGCCCGGGCCGTGGCACGCGGCGCACACCGCGGCCTTGGGCGGAACGGCAGCGGGCGGCGCCGTCTGTGCCCCGGCGCCGGCACTGCCGACGACCAGGGCGCAGAGCCAGACCCGCATCACCGTCAGGTCAGGGCAACGCAAACACGATCACCGAATTGCCGCGCTTGAAGTCGATCTGGGTGTTGCCACCTGCCGCGACCGCGACGTACTGCTTGCCGCCGACCGTGTACGACACCGCCGGCGCGTTCACTCCGGCGCCGCACTGGTACTGCCACAGCATCTTGCCGGTC
>JAYSLR010000607.1:0-4993 GCA_043725365.1 Rhizobacter sp.
CACCGGGTCGGTGCGGCCGAGCGGCACGTCCAGCCCCTGGGCGACGGCCGACAGGATGCCGTCGAGGCTGCGCGCCTGCGACAGGTCGCAGAACCACGCGCCGCCCGGGAACTCGCCCAGCCAGGTCCACGCGAAATGGGTCACCAGCCGGGTCTTGCCGGTGCCGCCCATGCCGAGCACCGACACCAGCCGCGCCCCGTCGGCCAGCCGGCGCGCCAGCGCCTGCAGCGGCACGTGCCGGCCGACGAAGCTGTCGCGCTCGGCCGGCACGCTGTGGCGGATCTCGCGCACCGGCAGCCAGAGCTCGTGCCGGCGCACCACCCGGTAGGCCTTCTCGTCGTCGGGCGGGGGCCGGAACGGCGCTTGGTCGTCGCCGACCTCGAACAGCTCGAGCGGCTCCGGCAGCCCTTTCAGGCGCCAGTGGCCGTGCGACTGCACGCGCTGCGCCGAGTCGCCGAGCGCGTGCCGCGCGTCGCCGGTGAGCAGGGTCTGCCCGCCGAGCGCGGTGGCCATCACCCGCGCGGTGATCGGCTTGGCCAGGCCGTCGACCTCGTAGCGCTTGGCGCCGAGCTCGGCATCGGCCGGGCTGGTCTCGCGCAGCGCGACCGGGCCGGTGTGGATCGCGGCACGCGCCGTCAGCGGCACCGGCAGCGCCGCCAGCGCACGGTGGTAGGCCAGCGCAAAGGCGATGGCGTCGGCGACGCTGTCGAACAGCGCGAGCAGGCCGTCGGTCTTCTCGATCTCGCGCCCGCGCCACGCGCGCAGCAGGTCGCGCGCCGCGCGGTCGTGCTCGGACCACAGGCGCGCCATCGCGGTGTCGCCGAGCGCGTGCGAGACCCGGGTGCTGTCGACAACATCGGTCAGGAGGAGGGTGCGGGGCGTGGTCATCGAGGAGGCGGGATCGGATTCGGCCGATGATCGGGCTTGCGCGGAACAGGTGTCAACGAGGCGTTCGACGAGTGGACCACAATGTGGCCGCACGCGGTGCCGCGGTTGGCCGGCGAGGGGACTTGACGATGACGAACGAGGGCGCGAACGAGGGCGGCGCCGACCCGCTGCGCGCGCCGCGGCTGGCGCGCTTTGCCGACCTGTCGGTGCAGGTGGGTGCGCCGGTCGAGGTCGGCCCGGTCGGCCACGGCACGCGGCGCGTGATCCCGATCCTCGGCGGCACCTGCACCGCGCGCGACTGGACGGCGCGCGTGCTGCCGGGCGGCGCCGACTTCCAGCTCCTCGTCAACGAGCGCGTGGCCAGGCTGGAGGCGCGCTACGTGCTCGAGACGGACGCGGGGGACCGCATCTATGTCCACAACGACGCGCTGCGCACCGCCGCGCCCGAGGTGATGGCGCGGCTCGTGCGCGGCGAGCCGGTCGCGCCGGCCGACGTCTACTTCCGCTGCGCACCGCGTTTCGAGGCGAGCGCCGCGTCGCTGGCGTGGCTGATGGAGCGCGTGTTCCTGGGCACGGGCCTCAGGCGGCCGGGCGACGTGGTGATGCGCTTCTTCGAGGTGTTGTAGCGGGCTTCGGCACCGGGCGCGCCGCCGCACTGCCCGGCTCGCCGAACAGCCCGATCGCCAGCGCGCGCAGCCACTGGTTCGCCGGGTCGTTCTGGGCGCGCTGGCTCCAGTGCAGGCCGACGCCGAAATCGGCGAAACCCCAGCGCGGCTGCACGAACCGGAAGCGCCCGGCCTGCGCGAACTTGGTCGCGATGCGCATCGGCAGCAGCACCGCCAGGTCGGTCTCGGCGACGATGGCCGGGATCACCATGAAGTGCGGCGTGCTCAGGCGGATGCGGCCCTGCAGCTGCATCGTGTCGAGCAGGCGCAGCGTCTCGGTGTGCTGGCGCACGACGACGTAGTCGAGCTGCCCGAGGTGGCGCGGCGTCGGCCGGCCGACGAGCAGCGGGTGGTCGGCGCGCGCCAGCACCACGTAGCGCTCCATGAACAGGCGCTGCTGGCAGGAGTGCTCGACGCCGGGCAGGTAGCCGAACGCGGCGTCGATCGTGTTGCTGTCGAGTGCGTTCTCGATCTGTGCGTACTCGAGCTGGCGGGTCTCGATGCGCACCTCGGGCGCGAGCCGCCGCACCTCGTGCATCAGGCCGGGCAGGAACTCGCTCTCGCCGATGTCGCTCATGTGCAGCCGGAAGGTGCGCCGCGCGGTCGCCGGGTCGAAGCGCGCGGCCCCGTGCAAGGCCTCGCCGACGAGGTGCAGCGCCTGCTGCACCGCGTGCGCCAGCGTATCGGCGGTCGCCGTGGGCGCGACGCCGCGGCCGGCGCGCGTGAACAGCGCGTCCTTCATCGCCAGCCGCAGCCGCGTCAGCCCCTGGCTCACGGCCGGTTGCGACAGGCCGAGCACCTCGCCGGCGCGGCTGACGCTGCGCTGGCGGTAGACGGCGTCGAAGATCCGCAGCAGGTTCAGGTCGAGGTCCTTGATATGCATGGAGCGAATAGTACTTAGATCGATCGCGTGATGGATCGATTCGCGCGGCCTCGCTAAGCTGCGCTGCAAACGAGTGAGCCGGCGCGCAGCCGGCCGAGGAGACAAGCGCAGTGGAAGTGTCCTTCAGCAAGGAAGTGCAATCGCTTCGGCTCGGCCGTGGCGAGACCTTCCATGGCGAAGGCATCCTCGCGATCACGAAGGCGCTGCTGCAGTCGGGCGTGGCCTACGTCGGCGGCTACCAGGGCGCGCCGGTGTCGCACCTGCTCGACGTGATGGTGCAGGCCGAGCCCTACCTGCGCGAGCTCGGCGTGCACGTGCAGGCCTGCGCGAACGAGGCCTCGGCCGCGGCGATGCTGGGCGCATCGATCCACTACCCGCTGCGCGGCGCGGTGACCTGGAAGTCGATCGTCGGCACCAACGTCGCGGCCGATGCGCTGTCGAACCTGGCGTCGCCCGGCGTCACCGGCGGCGTGCTGATCGTCGTCGGCGAGGACTACGGCGAGGGCGCGAGCGTGATCCAGGAGCGCACCCACGCCTATGCGCTGAAGTCGTCGATGCTGATGCTCGACCCGCGGCCCGAACTGGCCAACATGGTGCGCATGGTCGAGGCCGGCTTCGCGCTGTCGGAGGCGTCGAACATGCCGGCGATCATGGAACTGCGCATCCGCGCCTGCCATGTGCGCGGCAGCTTCGAGTGCAAGGACAACGTCGCGCCGCCGATTTCCACGCTGCTGCCGATGGCGGAGCCGGCGGCCTTCGACTATGCGCGGCTCGCCCACCCGCCGGTGACCTTCGGGCAGGAGAAGCGCAAGGTCGAGCATCGCATCCCGGCAGCGCAGCGCTTCATCGCCGAGCACGGGCTGAACGAGATCTTCGAGGGTCGGCACGCCGGGGTCGGCATCATCGTCCAGGGCGGGCTGCACAACGTGCTGGTGCGCAGCCTGCAGCAGCTCGGCCTCGCCGACGCGTTCGGCGCCAGCGACATTCCGATCCTGGCGCTGAACGTGACCTTCCCGCTCGTGCCCGAACAGCTGTCGGCGTTCTGCTCGGCCAAGCGCGCGGTGTTCGTGATCGAGGAGGGCCAGCCCGACTACATCGAGCGCGACATCCTCGCGACGCTGCACCGGCAGGACGTGCAAACGCGCATCCACGGCAAGGACCTGATGCCGGCCACCGGCGAGGTCACGGTCGAAGGCCTGACGGCCGGCCTCGCCGGCTTCGTCGAGCGCGAGCTGCCGCAGCAGTCGGCACAGGCCGCGCGCGACTGGCTCGCCGCGAACGCGCAGCGCCGCGCCGCGGTCGGTGCGCAGATCGCGCAGGCGCTGGGCGCGCCGCTGCCGGCGCGGCCGCCGACCTTCTGCGTCGGCTGCCCCGAGCGGCCGGTGTTCGCGGCGCTGAAGCTGGCGCAGCAGCAGGTCGGGCCGGTGCACGTCGCGGCCGATATCGGCTGCCACGCGTTCGCGACCTTCGAGCCATTCTCGTCCGGCCACTCGATCCTCGGCTACGGCATGAGCCTGGCCAGCAGCGCCGGCGTCTCTCCGATGCTGCAGCGGCGCGTGCTGTCGGTGATGGGCGACGGCGGCTTCTGGCACAACGGATTGCTGACCGGCGTGCAGTCGGCGCTGTTCAACGGCGACGACTCGGTGCTGCTGATCATGAAGAACGGCTACACGTCGGCGACCGGCACGCAGGACATCATCTCGACGCCCGACGACGAGATCAAGGCGCGCGAGCCCGACAAGCAGCAGAGCCTGGTCGACCGCAACACGACGATCGAGTCGACGCTGACCGGCCTGGGCGTGCAGTGGATGCGCACCGTCCACACCTACCGCGTCGCGCAGATGCGCAAGACGCTCGAGGAGGCGTTCACGACGCCGTTCAAGGGGCTGAAGGTCATCATCGCCGAGGGCGAATGCCAGCTCGAACGCCAGCGCCGCATCAAGCCCTGGATCGCCGGGCTGCTGAAGCGCGGCGCGCGCGTGGCGCGGGTGAAGTACGGCGTCGACGAGGACGTTTGCAACGGCGATCACGCCTGCATCCGCCTGTCGGGCTGCCCGACGCTGACGCTGAAGGACAACCCCGACCCGCTCAAGCTCGACCCGGTCGCCACCGTGATCGACGGCTGCGTCGGCTGCGGCCTGTGCGGCGAGAACGCGCACGCCGCGACGCTGTGCCCGTCGTTCTACCGTGCCGAAATCGTCACGAACCCGACGCTCGCCGAGCGCGCCGTCGAAGCCGTGCGCGCGCCGCTGCGGCGCTGGCTGCAACTGGCCTGACATGGACCCTCTGCCCGCCATCATCGCGGCCCGTCGTTCACGCCGGCGCGCATGCGGTGTGTCCGGTCTCGGCCCTTATCGGTCGTTCGTCGCGAGTCGGACTTCGATCGTCGCAGCGGCAAAGGCGGGAGCGGCCAGGCCGGCGAGGGCTGAAGCCGCGCCCCTCGCTGCGCGAGGGGTGTCCTGCGCTGCTCGCTACGCGGGGCAAGTCGGCAAACTCGGCCCTGGGTACAGGACCTCAAACATGCCGACTTGGGCCGCAAGCGGCCCGACCCCGCTGC
>JAYSLR010000608.1:0-3725 GCA_043725365.1 Rhizobacter sp.
GGCGAGGCGGCCGGCCAGGAAGGCCACGCCGCGCAAGGGCTCGGCCAGCACGGCGCCGACAAAGCTCTGACGGCGCGGTTGCCAGCGCAGCGACACGGATTCGCCGGCGCGGGAAGGCTCGATCACCGCGTTCTCGCCGCTGGCGACGCGCACGCGCTCGCCGGCGTCGACGAAGTGGTCGCCCAGGTCGCCGTCGCGCGTCAGCCAGACGCGGCCGTCGAGCACCGTCAACTCGCCGCCCAGCCGGCCCAGATGCGCGGCGTCGCCCGAATGCATCCGGAAGGTCCCGCCGTGGAACAGCTGAAGTTGCGTATTCATCATCAATCTCCTGCATCAAGTGCCACTATGATCGTTGCTATCGTCCAGGTAATCCAATGAAACCGGCGTCGGCAATTAATGCGAATCTGATATGAATATGCGAACCCGTCGCCCACTCTCGCTGGGCAACCTGCGTGCGTTCGAGGCGGTGGCGCGGCGCCTGAGCTTCAGCGAGGCGGCCGAGGAGCTGTTCGTGACCCAGTCGGCGATCAGCCGCCAGATCAAGGGCCTGGAGGACGAACTCGGTGCTCCGCTGTTCGTGCGCGGGACCCGCCATGTGGAGATGACGCAGAGCGGCCAGCTGCTGCTGCGCGCGGTCGAGGCCGGCCTGCCCAAGATCGACGCGAGCGTGCGCCAGATCCGCACGGCGCGCAGCCGCCAGCGCGTCAGCGTCACGACCTTCGCGTCGTTCGGCTCACTGTGGCTGCTGCCGCGCATCGAGGCGTTCCAGCGCGCGCACCCGGACATCGACATCCGCGTCTCGGCCGCCGATGCGATCGCCGACCTCGACGACCCCGAGCTCGATCTGGCGCTGCGCTACTGCAGCCCGGCACAGGCCCCGGCCGGCGCGATCCGGATGTTCGGCGAGGTGCTGACGCCGGTCGTCAGCCGTTCGCTGGCCGAGCGGATCGGGCGGGGCGAGGCCGCGCCGCTGTCGCGACCGGCCGATCTGGCGCAGCACACGCTGGCCGAGGAAGACGATACCAAGTCCAGCACCGAATACCTGAGCTGGCGCCGCTGGCTCGGCCTGCACGGCCAGCCCGCGCTGCAACCCAAGCGCTGGCTGTACCTGAACTTCACTTACCAGCAGGTGCAGGCGGCGCTCGCCGGCCACGGTGTCGCGCTGGCGCGCGTCGCGCTCGTGTTCGAGGCGCTGCAGCGCGGCGAACTGGTCGAGCCCTTCGGTCCGGACGGGCGCATGGACAGCCCGTACGTCTACTGGCTCGTCGCCGCACCAGGCAGCCGGGCCCGGCCCGAGGTCAAGGAATTCTGCGACTGGGTGCTGGCGCAGGCCGCCGACACGCGCCGCGCGGTCGGCGAGGTCGAGGCGGCCGTCTGACGAAGCGGCACGTTCATGCGATGCCCCGCTCGGTGACGATCAGCGTCAGCGGCTGGTCGTGCGGCTGCGGCGCGAAAGCGGTGTCGTCGATCGCGCCGACGCTCCACGCGACGCCGACGGCCGTCGCGTCCGGATGCTGCGCGAGCCAGCGGTCGAAGTAGCCGCCGCCGTAGCCCAGTCGATGCCCGGAACTCGTGAAGCCGATGCAGGGCACGAGCACCACGTCCGGCACGACCGGCGCCCCGGCGCTGGTCGGGAGGCCGCATTCGTCGACCGAGGTCGGGGTCCGGCCATCCCATGCGCGGTAGTGCATTTGCACCGGCTTGCGCTGCGCAAACGGCAACGCCATCGGCAAGTCGGCGAAAGCCGGGTCGGCGGCGAGGGCAGCCGCTGCGTTAAATTCGGACCGATGCGGCCAGTACAGACCGAGGCAGGAAGGCTCCAGTGTCGACAACAGGGCCCTCAGATGGCGCGTCAGCGCTGCACGGGCTTCGTCCGACGCCGTGGCCGCAGCGAACTGTTCGCGCTGCATCAGCAGCCGTTGACGCAGGGCCGCACGCGGGCCGGGGCGTGCGTCGTGTGCTGCTGAACTCAAGATGATCCCGTGATGACGCCGAATCCGAAGACACGTTATGAGCCAGTATATGGGCGGTCCCGGCGCATGCTGGGGGCGCTGCTGGCGGCGCTGACGCTGGGTATGGCACTTTCGGGTGCCGCGCCCGCGGCGCGGGCCCAGGACGGCGACTCGACCATCGTCGCCGCGCGCGAGGCGCTGCGCAGGGGTGACCGAGTCCGCCTGGCCGCGTTGCGTGCCGATGCGATCGCCAGGCGGCTGCCGCTGGCGATGTGGCCCGACTACTGGGAGCTGACGAACCGCATCGGCGAGGTCCAGCAGGCCGAGGTCGACGCATTCAGCGCGCGCTGGCCCGGCACCTACGTCGAGGACCGCTTCCGCAACGACTGGCTGCTCGAGCTCGGCAAGCGGCGCGATTGGGCCAATTTCGCCGTCGAATACCCGCGCTTCCGGATGAACGACGACCGCGAGGTCAGGTGCTATGCGCTGCTGGTCGATCATCAGGCCGGCAAGGACGTGCGCGAGGCGGCGCTCGCGGCATGGTTCGCGCAGCGCGACGCCGACGACGGCTGCGCGCTGCTGGCGGCGACGCTGATCGACGCGAAGCAGCTCGGCCCCGCCGACGCCTGGCGCAAGGCCAGGCTCGCCGTCGACGCCGGCCGGCTGCACGCGGCGCGCCAGGCGGCCGCGCTCGTCAGCGTCGCGGTGGCCAGTGCGATCGCCGAGCTCGGCGACAACCCCGCGCGCTACCTCGCGCGCCGGGCCTCGGCCGCGAACCGCACCGGCGCCGAGCTGGCCACGCTGGCCCTGATGCGCATGGCATCGAACGACCCGGACGCCGCCGCCGGCCAACTCGACAGCCGCTGGGATCGCGGCCTGCCTGCCGATCTGGCCGCCTGGGCCTGGGCCTCGGTCGGCAAGCAGGCCGCGATGAAATTGCTGCCCGAGGCGGCCGACTACTTCCAGCGCGCCACGCAACGCGCTGCGAAAGCGGGTCGTGATCTCGACCTGCCCGACGACATGCTGGCCTGGAAGGCCCGCGCCGCGCTGCGCGCCGACAACGGCAAGGCGCGCTGGCAGCCGGTGATGCAGGCCATCAACGCGATGGACGCGACCGAGCAGCGCGAACCGGCATGGGTCTACTGGAAGGCGCGCGCACTGTCCGCGCTCGCCCCCGACTCGCAGGACGGCGAGTCGATGCGCAGCCTCGCGCGCGGTCAGTTCGCGAGCATCGCGGGCCAGTTGAACTTCTATGCCGCGCTCGCCGCCGAGCAGCTCGGCCAGCCGGTGTACCTGCCGCCCCGGCCGGCGCCGCTGACCGCGGCCGAGCGCGAGGCCGCTGCGGGCCAGCCCGGGCTGGCGCGCGCGTTGCAGCTGATCGCGCTCGGGCTGCGCAGTGAGGGCGTGCGCGAATGGAACTACTCGTTGCGCGGCATGAGCGACCGCGAGCTGCTGGCGGCCGCCCAGCTCGCCTGCGACCGCGAGGTTTGGGACCGCTGCATCAACACCAGCGACCGCACGCGCGGCGAGATCGACATGGCGCAGCGTTTTCCGACGCCGTACCGCAGGGAAGTGGTCGCGAAGGCCGACGCGATCGGGCTGGACCCGGCCTATGTGTACGGGCTGATCCGCCAGGAGTCGCGCTTCGTCACGGACGCACGCTCGGGCGTCGGGGCCTCCGGCCTGATGCAGCTGATGCCGTCGACCGCGCGCTGGACCGCGAAGAAGATCGGCCTGCCGTACAGCCACGACCTGATCGCCGACCGCGACACC
>JAYSLR010000609.1:0-1916 GCA_043725365.1 Rhizobacter sp.
TAGGTCTCGTCGAGCTTCTTGCCCGAGGCGCCGGCCATGTAGATGTTGAGCGACTGCGCCTGGTCGATCCATTTCTGGCGCCGCGCCGCGGCCTCGACGAGCCACTGCGTCTCGATCTCGAATGCGGTCGCATACAGCGCCTTCAGGTCCTCGGGCACACGGTCGATGCGGCGCAGCGAACCGTCGAAGTGCTTGAGGTCCATCACCATCACGTCGTCCCACAGCCCGAGCTTCTTCAGGTCGCGCACGAGGTACTCGTTGACGATCGTGAACTCGCCCGACAGGTTCGACTTCACCGACAGGTTGCCGAACGACGGCTCGATCGAAGCGCTGACCCCAACGATGTTGGAGATCGTCGCGGTCGGCGCGATCGCCACGCAGTTCGAGTTGCGCATGCCGTGTTCGCGGATGCGCGCACGCAGCGCATCCCAGTCGAGCGACACGCTGCGATCGACCTCGACGTAGCCGCCGCGCTGCTCGGCCAGCAGGTCGAGCGAATCGATCGGCAGGATGCCGCGGTCCCACAACGAGCCGCGGTAGCTCGAGTAGCGGCCGCGCTCGGCTGCGAGTTCCGTCGAGGCCCAGTAGGCCTGGTAGCAGACCGCTTCCATCGAGCGATCGGCAAACTCGACCGCCGCGTCGGACGCATACGGCACGCCGATCTCGTACAGCGCGTCCTGGAAGCCCATGATGCCCAGGCCGACCGGTCGGTGCTTCAGGTTCGAATCGCGCGCCTTCTTCACCGCGTAGTAGTTGATGTCGATCACGTTGTCGAGCATGCGCATCGCGGTCGCGACGGTCTTCTTCAGCTTGACGTGGTCGATCTGCCGCGTTTGACCATTCGGGCCGTCCACACTCGTCAGGTGATGCACCAGGTTCACCGAGCCGAGGTTGCACACCGCGATCTCGGTCTCGCTGGTGTTCAGCGTGATCTCGGTGCACAGGTTGCTCGAATGCACGACGCCCACATGCTGCTGCGGCGAGCGCACGTTGCACGCGTCCTTGAACGTGATCCACGGGTGGCCGGTCTCGAACAGCATCGAGAGCATCTTGCGCCACAGGTCGCGCGCCGGCGTCTTCTTGAACAGCTTGATCTCGCCGCTGGCGGCCTTGGCTTCGTAGGCGGTGTAGGCCACCTCGAACGCCTTGCCGAACTTGTCGTGAAGGTCGGGGCAGGTGCTCGGCGAGAACAGTGTCCAGTCGCCGCCGTCCATCACGCGCTTCATGAACAGATCGGGGATCCAGTTCGCGGTGTTCATGTCGTGCGTGCGGCGGCGATCGTCGCCGGTGTTCTTGCGCAGCTCGAGGAACTCCTCCAGGTCCAGATGCCAGCTCTCCAGGTAGGCGCAGACCGCACCCTTGCGCTTGCCGCCCTGGTTCACCGCGACGGCCGTGTCGTTGACGACCTTCAGGAACGGCACGACGCCCTGGCTCTTGCCGTTCGTGCCCTTGATGTGGCTGCCCAGCGCGCGCACGTTGGTCCAGTCGTTGCCCAGACCACCGGCGAACTTGGACAGCAGCGCGTTCTCCTTGAGCGCCTCGTAGATGCCGTCGAGATCGTCGGCCACCGTGGTCAGGTAGCAGCTCGACAGCTGCGAGCGGCGCGTGCCGGCGTTGAAGAGGGTCGGCGTCGAGCTCATGAAGTCGAAGCTGGACAGGACCTCGTAGAACTCGATCGCGCGCGCCTCGCGGTCGATCTCGTTCAGCGCCAGACCCATCGCGACACGCATGTAGAAGGCCTGCGGCAGTTCGATGCGCTGCTCGTCGATATGCAGGAAGTAGCGGTCGTACAGCGTCTGCAGGCCGAGGTAGTCGAACGCCAGATCGCGGTCGGCGTTCAGCGCCGCGCCGAGCCGGGCCAGGTCGAATTGCAGCAGCTTCTCGTCGAGCAGTTCGGCCTGCACGCCCTTCTTGAT
>JAYSLR010000610.1:0-6038 GCA_043725365.1 Rhizobacter sp.
AGGCCGACTTCGAGCGTCGCGCACGAGTGCGCTTATCCGTGGCCCGGCCCCGCCGGCATGCTGCCAGATGGCTTGCGACAAAGCAATGACGACGACATGGTGTTTTCCAGCGGATCGGGCCCGACCCGATGCCGATCCGGGCGGGGCGCCGCCAGACCCTAAAATCGACGGCTTACCGCGCACCCAAGACCACCATGAGCCTGCACAACGTGACCCCCGGCGCCAAGGCGCCCGAACAGTTCAACGTCATCATCGAGATCCCGATGAACGCCGACCCGATCAAGTACGAGGTCGACAAGGAGAGCGGCGCGCTGTTCGTCGATCGATTCATGACGACCGCGATGCACTACCCGTGCAACTACGGCTACATCCCGCAGACGCTGTCGGACGACGGCGATCCGGTCGACGTGCTGGTGATCACGCCGTACGCGCTGACGCCCGGCGTGGTCGTGACCTGCCGCGCGATCGGCGTGCTGAAGATGGAGGACGAGGCCGGCGGCGACGCCAAGCTGCTCGCGGTGCCGATCGACAAGGTGCTGCCGATCTACACGCACTGGCAGAAGCCCGAGGACATCAACCAGATGCGCCTGAAGGCGATCCAGCATTTCTTCGAGCACTACAAGGACCTCGAGGCCGGCAAGTGGGTCAAGGTGCAGGGCTGGGAAGGGCCGGAGTCGGCCAGGCAGGAAATCGTCGACGGCATCGCGGCGTACCGGAACCAAGTGGCGACGAAACAGTCGTAAGCGGTCCTTCCGGCTGCCCGACCACTGCATGCACTCGTTCCTGCGCTCGCTCACCGCCTCCTTCCTGCTCGCCGCCTCACTGGGCCTCGTCGCCGCGCCCGCGTGCGCACAGGGCCTGCCGGGCGGCATCCGGGCCGTCACCTCGGTCGAGGGGACCGACGAGTACCACTTGCCCAACGGGTTGCAGCTGCTGCTGATCCCGGACGACTCGAAGCCGACGACGACGGTCAACCTGACCTACCGCGTCGGCTCTCGCCAGGAGAATTACGGTGAGACCGGCATGGCGCACCTGCTGGAGCACATGCTGTTCAAGGGCACGCCGAAGAACCCGAAGGCCTGGGCCGAGTTCCAGAAGCGCGGCCTCGCGGCGAACGGCTCGACCTGGTTCGACCGCACCAACTACACCGCCAGCTTCGCGGCGAACGATGCGAACCTCGAGTGGTACCTCGGGTGGCTGGCCGACTCGATGGTCAACAGCTTCATTGCGCGCAAGGACCTCGATACCGAGATGACGGTGGTGCGCAACGAGATGGAGCGGGGCGAGAACAGCCCGAGCCGCATCCTGCTGCAGCGCGACCTGGCGCTGATGTACGACTGGCACAACTATGGCCATTCGACGATCGGTGCGCGCGCCGACGTCGAGAACGTCGACATCCCGCGCCTGCAGGCCTTCTATCACCTGTACTACCAGCCCGACAACGCGACGCTGACGGTCTCGGGCAAGTTCGAGCCGGCGCGCGTGCTGCAGTGGGTGGCCGACTCGTTCGGCGCGATTCCGCGGCCGACCCGGAAGCTGCCGGTGCTCTACACGCTCGACCCGACACAGGACGGCGAGCGCAGCGTCACGCTGCGGCGCGTCGGCGGCACGCCGCTGATCCAGGCCGGTTACCACGTGCCGGCCGGCCCGGCGCGCGACTACGCAGCGGTCGAGCTGCTCACCGTGATCCTGGGCGACACGCCGTCGGGGCGCCTGTACAAGCGACTCACGCAGAAGCAGCTGGCCTCGAGCGTGGCCTCGTATTCGTTCGCGCTGGCCGACCCTGGCGCGATGTTCTTCAGTGCGGAGCTCGCACCGGGCCAGGATATCGACAAGGCGCGTGCCGAACTGCTCGCGACCGTCGAGTCGATCACGCGCGAGCCGATCACCGCCGACGAGCTGGCGCGCGCCAAGCTCAAGTGGCTGAAGGACTGGGATCAATCGTTCACCAACCCCGAGACGGTCGGGCTGGCGATGTCGGAGTCGATCTCGCAGGGCGACTGGCGCCTGTTCTTCCTGACGCGCGACCGCGTTCGCGATGCCACGCTCGCCGACGTGCAGCGCGTCGCCGAGCAGTACCTGCTGCCCGCGAACCGCACGCTCGGTACCTATCTTCCGACCGATCAGCCGCAGCGCGCACCGGCGCCGGTGCGCGTCGACCTCGCGCAGGAGATGAAGGATTTCAAGCCGCGTGCCGCGGCCGCCAAGGTCGAGGCCTTCGAGGCCACGCCGGCCAACATCGACGCGCGCACGCAGACCTTTGCCGTCGGCGGCGTGAAGGCCGCGTTGCTGCCCAAGGGCACGCGCGGCAACGCGGTGACCGCGGTGCTGATGCTGCAGTTCGGCGACGAGAAGAGCCTGTTCGGCCGCAGCGCCGCGGCGCAGGCCGTGGCGGCGCTGCTCGACAAGGGCACGAAGACGCTCAACCGCGAGCAGGTGCAGGACCGGCTCGATGCGCTGAAGACGGAATTGGGCGTGGCGGCCTCGGCCGACCGGGTGACGATCACGCTGCGCTCGCGCCGCGACGAGTTGCCGGCTGCGATCGAGCTCGTCGGCGACCTGCTGCGCAACCCGGTGTTCCCGCCGGACGCACTCGACGAGTTCAAGCGCGGCGTGCTGACCGGCATCGAGCAGCAGCGCAAGGAGCCGGGCGCGCTCGCGCGCAACGCGCTGGACCGCCTCGACAATCCGTACCCGCGCGGCGATGTGCGCTATCGCGCGAGCTTCGACGAGCTGGCGGCCGACTACGGCGGGCTCGGCGTCGAGCAGGTGCGCGACTTCCACGCGCGCTTCTACGGCGCGGGCAGTGGCGAGTTCTCGGCCGTCGGCGACATGGACCCGGCGAAGGTGCGCGCCGCGCTCCAGACCGCGCTCGCCGGCTGGAGTGCGGGCGCGCCGTTCACGCGCGTGCCGCAGCCGCTGTTCGCGGTCAAGCCCGAGCAACTGCTGATCGCCACGCCCGACAAGCCGAACGCGAACATGCTGGTGCGCCTGGGCGTGCCGCTGAACGACACCGACGCGGACTACCCGGCGCTGATGATGGCCAACTACCTGCTCGGCTCGGGTGGGAGCTCGCGACTGTGGAGGCGCATCCGCGAGGGCGAAGGGCTGTCGTACGACGTGCGCAGCGTCGTCGACTGGAACAACATCGACCGCAACTCGACCTGGCAGGCGAGCGCGATCTTCGCGCCGCAGAATCGCGCCAGGGTCGAGACCGCGTTCCGCGAGGAACTCGCCCGCGCGCTGAAAGACGGGTTCACCGTGCAGGAGCTGAGCGAAGGCAAGTCGAGCCTGCTGAACTACCGGCAGCTGTCGCGCTCGCAGGATGCGGGCCTGGCCTATGCGCTGGCCAACAACCTGTACCTCGGCCGCACGTTCGCGCTGGCCGCGCAGGTCGATGCCGCGATCGGGAAGCTGACGCTGGAGCAGGTCAACGCCGCACTGCGCAAATACGTGACACCGGCGCAGTTCGCCTCGGTGTTCGCGGGCGACTTCAAGCCTTGAACGGCCGGCGCTCGTTGAGCTCGCTGAGGTAATCGGCGACGCCGGCGCCTTCGCGTTCCAGAAAGTCGCCGACGGCCTGCGCGAACTGTGGGTGCGCGAGCCAGTGCGCCGACCAGGTCTGCACCGGCAGCAGGCCGCGCGCCATCTTGTGTTCGCCCTGCGCGCCGCCCTCGAAACGCCGGTAGCCGTGGGCGAGGCACCAGGCCAGCGGCCGGTAGTAGCAGGCTTCGAAATGCAGGCAGGGCACATGCTCGACGGCGCCCCAGTAGCGGCCGAAGGCGCTGCGCTGCACTGGATCGATGCAGATCAGCGACGCGGCGATGCGCCGGCCGTCGCGCCACGCGACGAACAGCAGCCAGTGCTCGGGCAGGGTCACGGCCATGCGCGCGAAGAAATCCCGCGTCAGGTACGGCGTCGAGCCGTGCTCGCGGTAGGTCTGCGCGTAGCAGCGGTAGAAGAAGTCCCAGTCGTCGGTGCCGATCTGCGCGCCCTGAAGCTCGGTGAAGCTGACGCCGGCCTCGGCGACGCGGCGGCGCTCCTGCTGGATCTTCTTGCGCTTGTCGCGCTGGAGCCGCGCGAGCAGCGCGGCGAAATCGGCGCAGGGTGCGTCCTCGGACTGCGTCCAGTGGAACTGCACGGTGCTGCGCATCATCCAGCCCTCGGCGCGGGCGACCCGCTGGTCGGCCTCGTCGAGGAACAGCAGGTGCGCGGACGACAGCTTGGCCTCGCGCGCCAGCTGCTGCATCGCGCGCAGCAGCACCCGCCGCCCTGCATCGTCGCGGGCCAGCAGGCGCGGCCCGGGCACCGGCGTGAAGGGGACGGCGTCGAGCAGCTTCGGGTAGTAGCGCAGGCCGTGGCGCTGGTAGGCGTCGGCCCAGGCCCAGTCGAACACGTATTCGCCGTAGGAATGGTCCTTCAGGTACAGCGGGCAGGCGGCGAGCAGCGCGTCGCCGTCGAACACGCACAGGAACTGCGGCAGCCAGCCGGTGGCCGCGACCGCGCTCGACGATTCGTGCAGCGCGAGCAGGTATTCGTGGCGCATGAACGGCGTCGCCGACGGCTGCGCCGCGAGCAGTTCGTTCCAGCGCGCGGCGTCGATCGCGCCGGGCTCGTCGAAGACCCGAATGACATAATCGCCCGAGGCCTGCGGCCTCTTCGGATCGATCGCAGAATCTTCTCGTCGCACGCCTGATTTCCCCACCATGTCAACCCACGTTCCGGTCAAGGTCGCGCTGGTCCAGATCAACGCCACCGTCGGCGATCTGGCCGGCAACACCGGTCGCATCGTCGACGCCGCGCGCCGCGCCCATGCGCAGGGCGCGCGGCTCGTGCTGACGCCGGAGCTCGGCCTGTGCGGTTACCCGCCCGAAGACCTGCTGCTGCGCCCGGCGTTCATGCAGGCGTGCGCCGAGGCGCTGGCCGATTGCGCGCGCGCGCTGGCCGATTTGCCGGGGCTGTTCGTG
This sequence comes from Rhizobacter sp., assembly GCA_043725365.1. Lineage (GTDB taxonomy): Bacteria > Pseudomonadota > Gammaproteobacteria > Burkholderiales > Burkholderiaceae_C > LMDS01. Next base: position 4,968 of record JAYSLR010000610.1, read on the forward strand.
GTGGTCGGGCATCCGCATCAGTTCGGTGATCGGGGTGATGTTAGGTCGAACTCGGTTTCGGTGCCGCAGCGCTACAACGCGGCCTCGGTGCTGAGCGAGGGCCGGGTGCTCGCGACCTACTGCAAGCGCGAGCTGCCCAACTACCAGGTCTTCGACGAGCGGCGCTATTTCGCCTCGGGCCGCGACGCCGGGCAGCACGCGATGGTGTTCGAGGTGCAGGGGCTGAAGTTCGGCGTCGTGATCTGCGAGGACGCGTGGTTCGACGAGCCCGGCCAGCTCGCCAAGGCGGCCGGCGCGCAGGTGCTGTGCGTGCTGAACGCATCGCCGTTCCACCTCGGCAAGCTCGCCGAGCGCGAGGAGCGCATGGCGCAGACGGCGCGCAGCCTGCAGATGCCGCTGCTGTACGCGCACCTGGCCGGCGCGCAGGACGAGGTCGTGTTCGACGGCGCCTCGTTCGCGCTCGACGCCACCGGCGCCGTGACCGCACGCGCGCCGATGTTCGACGAGGCGCTGACGCTGGTCGACGTGACCGCGCACAGCGCACGCGGTGCGCTCGCCGAGATCCCGTCGATCGAGGCGCAGGCCTGGGCGGCGCTGGTGGTGGGCGTACGCGACTATGTCGACAAGAACGGCTTCCCGGGCGTGATCATCGGCCTGTCCGGCGGCGTCGATTCGGCGCTGGTGCTGGCGATCGCGGTCGACGCGCTCGGGCCGCAGCGCGTGCGCACCGTGATGATGCCCTCGCCGTACACCGCCGACATCTCGTGGATCGACGCGCGCGACATGGCGCAGCGCCTGGGCGTGCGCTACGACGAGATCTCGATCGTGCCGATGTTCGAGGACTTCAAGAAGAGTCTCGCCGTCGAGTTCGCCGGCCGGCCCGAGGACGCGACCGAGGAGAACATCCAGGCCCGCATCCGCGGCATCCTGCTGATGGCGCTGTCGAACAAGTTCGGGTCCATCGTGCTGACGACCGGCAACAAGAGCGAGATGGCGACCGGCTACTGCACGCTGTACGGCGACATGGCGGGCGGCTTCGCGGTCATCAAGGACGTGGCCAAGACGCTGGTC
>JAYSLR010000611.1:0-4035 GCA_043725365.1 Rhizobacter sp.
CGACTGGGTCGCGCTCGGCTGCGAGGTCGGCGTGCTGTGCGGCTCGCTCGGCAAGATCGCGAAGGACATCTCGCTGCTCGCGCAGGGCGAGATCGCCGAACTCGCCGAGCCGGGTGGCGAAGGCCGCGGCGGTTCGTCGGCGATGCCGCACAAGCGCAACCCGGTCGCGTCGATGATCGCGCTGGCGGCGGCGCTGCGCACGCCGCACCGCGTCGCCGCGCTGCTGGCCGCGATGCCGCAGGCGCACGAACGCGGCCTCGGCGACTGGCAGGCCGAGCTGGCCGAGTGGCCGGCGCTGTTCCTGTCGGCGCACGGCGCGGTCGACGCGCTGGCGGAGGCCGCGGCGGGCTTGGTCGTCGACACCGCGCGCATGCGCGGCAACATCGACGCGCTGCACGGGCTGGTGTTCGCCGAGGCGGCCGCGATGCTGCTGGCGCCGCACCTCGGCAAGGCGCGCGCGCAGGCGCGGCTGGAATCGCTGTCGCGCCGCACCAGTGCCGGACTCCCGCTGCTGCCGCTGCTGCAGCAGGCGATCACCGCCGACGCGGAACTCGCCGCGAAGGTCGACCCCGGCGCGCTGCGCGCGGCCTTCGATGCCGACGCCGCCGCGCGCCAGGCGAGTGCGGTCGCCGCGCCGCAGTGGGCAGCGCTGCGCGCCCAGGCGGCCGCGTTGAACGCGCAGCCGCTGCCAACCTCTGACTGAAAGCCATCCGATGAGTGACATCGACGAAAGACAGGACGATTTCGACCGCGGCGTGAAGAATCGCCGCGCGGTGCTCGGCGACGCCTGGGTCGACAAGTCGCTGAACAACGCGACCGAGTTCAATGCCGAGTTCCAGCACCTGATCACGCGCTATGCGTGGAACGACATCTGGGGTCGCCCGGGGCTGGACCACCCGACGCGCCGCCTGCTGGTGCTGGGCATGACGATGGGGCTGGCGCGCTGGGAGGAGTTCGAGCTGCATTGCCGGGCCGCGATCCGCGGTGGCGTGCCGCTGGGGCTGATCAAGGAGACGCTGATGCAGGGCGCGATCTATTGCGGCGTGCCGGCGGCGAACACCGCGTTCAAACTGACGCTGGACATCCTGCGCGACGAAGGCCTGCTGCCGGCGCCGGCGCCGCTCTCGGCCGCGTCGCGCGTCGCGCTGCACCACACCTTCAGCCAGCCGCAGCTCGCGGTGGCGGTGCAGGGGCCCTCGCAGGGCGGCGCCGCGCCGATCGTGCTGAGCCACGCGCTCGGGCTGGACCTGCACATGTGGGATGCGCTGGCCGCGCAGCTCGCGGGGCAGCAGCACCCGGTGCTGCGCCACGATCACCGCGGCCACGGTGGCTCGGCAGTGCCGGCGGGCCCGTATTCGATGGACGACCTGGTCGACGACGCCGCGCGCGTGATCCGCGAATGGGGCCGCGGCCCGGTCGTCTGGGTCGGGCTGTCGATGGGCGGCATGGTCGGGCAGGGCCTGGCGATCCGTCACCCGGAGCTCGTCAAGGCGCTGGTGCTCGCGAACACCGGCTCGAAGTACCCCGAGGCCGCGCAGGCGCTGTGGGCGCAGCGCATCGCCGCGGTCGAGGCGCAGGGCATGGCCGGGATCGTCGAGATGGTGATGCAGCGCTACTTCAGCGAGGCGTTCCGCGCCACCGCGCCCGACGCGGTCGCCGTCTTCCGCGGCCGCGTGCTGCGCACCGATGCGGCCGGCTATGTCGCGTGCTGCCACGCCGTCGCCGGCGTCGACTGGCTCGAGCGGCTGCAGGGCGTGTCGTGCCCGACGCTGGTGATCGCGGGCGCGCTGGACATCGGCGCGCCGGTCGCGATGTCGCAGGCGATGGCCGAGCGCATCCGCGGCGCCGAGCTGGTGGTGTTCGACCAGGCCTCGCACCTGAGCGTGGCCGAGCAGCCCGCGCTGTTCGCGGCGACGCTCGACACCTTCCTGCGCCGATTGCCGGCCTGAGCGAGCGCCGTGCCGCCAGCCACAGCAGCGATCGCAATGCAGGAGCGCCGCCGCGTCGATGCGCTGTCGCGCGAGGACATGGAGGCGATCCTCGACGTGACGCGCGCGCTGGCGGCGCCGTTCGATCTGCTGACGATGCTCGCCACCGTGACCGCCGCGGCGCGCCAGGTGCTGCGCGCCGAGCGCAGCTCGGTCTGGCTGCACGACACCGCCACCGATGAGCTGGTGCTCGAGGTCGCCGACGACATCCGCCACGTGCGCGTGCCGGTCGGCACCGGGCTGGTCGGCGCCTGCGCACGGGACCGGGCGGCGATCAATGTGCCCGACTGCTATGCCGACCCGCGCTTCGATCCGGCGGTCGACCGGCGCTCGGGATTCCGCACGCGCTGCAGCCTGACCTTGCCGCTGGTCGGCCACGAGGGCGGCCTGGTCGGCGTGATGCAGGTGCTGAACAAGCACGACGGCGTGTTCGACGCCGCCGACGAGGCGCTCGCCGACGCGCTCGCTGCGCAATGTGCCGTTGCGCTCGCCCGCGTGCGCATGACCGAGGCGCTGATCGAGGGCGAGAAGCTGCGCCAGGAGCTGGAGCTGGCGCGCGTCGTGCAGATGAGCACCTTGCCGGCGGTGATGCCGGCGGTGACCGGCTACGACGTCTGCGGCACCTTCCTGCCTGCGGCGGCCACCGGCGGCGACACCTACGACCTCGCTTGCACCGACCAGGGCCTGCTGATCGTGCTCGGCGACGCGACCGGGCACGGCATCGCGCCGGCGCTCTCGGTCACGCAGATGCACTCGATGCTGCGCATGGCGTTCCGCCTCGGCGCCGACCTGGAAACCGCGTTCGGCCAAGTCAACGACCAGCTCGCCGCGACCCTGCCGGACGACCGCTTCATCACCGCCTTTGTCGGGCTGCTCGATGCGGCGGTGCACCGCGTGCGCTACCTGAGCGGCGGCCAGGGGCCGATCCTGCACTTCGAGGCGGCCACGGGCGATTGCGCCCGCCACAAGCCGACCGGCTTCCCGCTCGGCGCGATGCCGATGCCGGCGCGACGGCCGGCGGCGTCGATCGCGCTGGCGCCGGGCGATCTGCTGGTGCTGCTCAGCGACGGCGTGTTCGAGTATTTCGGGCCGGACGGCGAGGCCTTCGGCGAGGCGCGGGTCGAAGCCGTGCTGCGTGCACACCACCGCGAGACGACGGCCGAGCTGTCGCGCCGGCTGCTCGAGGCCGTGCGCGCCTTCGCCGCGGGCGCACCGCAGCAGGACGACGTGACGATGGTGCTGGTCAAGCGCCAGGCCGGCTCGTGAACGCGCGGCGCCGCTTCGAGCGCCGCCTCGAGTCGCTGCCTGAGATGGTCGCGTTCACCGCGGCCTCGCTGCCGGCGCACGAGGTCGATGCCGAGCAGCGCCTGGCGATCGATTTCGCGATCGAGGAGCTGTTCACGAACATGTTGAAGTACAGTCGTGGCGGCGTGAACCCGGTCGAGATCGCATTCGAGTGCGGCGCCGCAAGCGTGGAGGTGAACCTGATCGACACCGATGTCGAGCCGTTCGACGTGACGGCCGCGCCGGATGCCGACGTGACGCTGCCCCTGCAGCAACGCCAGCCCGGCGGCCTGGGTCTGCACCTGACCCGGCGCCTGGTGGACAACTTGAACTACGAGTACCTTGCGGACCGCCGCGAGAGCCACATCCGGTTCCGCGTCGCGTGCCGGCGACGAATCTGAAGCGACGGAGGGCGGTGGGCGATGCTGACGATGGATTCCGGATCCGACGGCTCGGTGCTGATCATGGGTCGTCTCGATGCGGCCCAGGCGGCGACCGCCCAGGCCTTCCTCGACCGCCAGACCGGGCACGTGAACGTCGACTGCACCGGGCTGGAATACATCTCGAGCGCCGGGCTCGGTGTCTTGCTGAAGACCCAGAAGCGGCTGATGGCCTCGGGCGGCGGGCTGCGGCTGAACGGGGTGAGCCGTCACGTCCGAGACATCTTCGTCTATTCGGGCTTCGACCAGATCATCGAGATTGCCGCCGCCGAGTAGTCGCCTTTCTTCGAGCCCCCTCCAACTTTCCCGGCCGCCGCCCGTAC
>JAYSLR010000612.1:0-3624 GCA_043725365.1 Rhizobacter sp.
GTTGTAGGTCATCACCGGCTCGATCATCAGCGCGTTCGCCAGGCCGTGGTGCAGGTCGCAGACGGTGCCCAGCGCATGCGCGCACGAGTGCACCGCGCCGAGGTCCTTCTGGAACGCGATCGCGCCCATCATCGAGCTCATCATCATGTCGGCGCGTGCGCCCAGGTTGCCGGGCTCGCGCACCGCGGTGAGCAGCGCGCGCGCGGCGATGCGCGTGCCCTCGAGCGCGATGCCGTCGCACAGCGGGTGGTAGGCCGGCGACAGATAGCTCTCGATGTTGTGCGTCAGCGCGTCCATGCCGGTGGCGGCGGTCACCGCCGGCGGCAGGCCCAGCGTCAGCTCGGGGTCGGCGAACACGACCTTCGCGAGGATCGCCGGCGAGAAGATCACGCGCTTCACGTGCGTCGCCTCCTCGCTGATCACGCTGCTGCGGCCGACCTCGCTGCCGGTGCCCGAGGTGGTGGGCAGCGCGACGAAGTACGGCAGCACGGCGGCGTCGATCGCGCGCACCTGGGGATGATCCCAGACGTACTCCATCACGTCGCCCGGGTGCGTGGCGAGCAGGCCGACGACCTTGGCCACGTCGAGCGCGGCGCCGCCACCGACGCCGATCACGCAGTCGGCGTCGTGCTCGCGGTACAGAGTCGCGCCGTTCATCACCTGCGGGCCGGTCGGGTTGCCGGCGACGCCGGCATAGACCGCGACCTTCAGCCCGACGGCCTCGAGCTCGGCCTTCAGCTCGGCGATCAGCGGCAGCGCCGCGAGGCCGCGGTCGGTCACGATCAGCGGGCGCCGGAGGCCGCGGCTGTGCAGGTGCGGGCCGGCCAGCGCGCGCGCGCCGGCGCCGAAGTGGATCGTGGTCGGAAAGGAAAAACGCGTGATGGCCATGGCGGGTCTCAGATGATCTCGAAGTAGCGCTTCAGTTCCCAGTCGGTCACGCCGTCCAGCCACTGCCGCCATTCCCACTCGCGCGTCGCGGCGAAGTGGTCGACGAAGTCGTCGCCGAACCAGTCGCGCGCGACGGTCGATTGCCTGAACACGCGCGTCGTCTCGATCAGCGTGCGCGGCGCGCGCGGGATGTCCTCGGCGCCGCCGTTGGTGCCGGTGATCGGCGGCGTGCTCAGCTTCAGCCCCTTCTCGACGCCGTGCAGGCCCGCGGCGATCACCGCGGCCATCGCGAGGTACGGGTTCACGTCGGCGCCCGGGCAGCGCGTTTCCAGGCGGGTGGCCTTCGGGCTGCCGGCGATGACGCGGAAGCTCGCGGTGCGGTTGTCCATGCCCCAGGTCGGCTTGACCGGCGCCCAGAAGCCGTCGACGAGGCGCTTGTAGCTGTTGATCGTCGGCCAGATCATCGGCCCCATCTCCATCAGGAAGGCCAGCTGGCCGGCGAGGTAGCTCTCGAACAGCGGGCTCATCTTGCGCGGCGACCTGGCGTCGAAGAACAGGTTGCGCTTGCCGTCCGAGAGGCTTTGATGGATGTGCCCGGAGCAGCCCGGATACTGCTGGCTCCACTTCGCCATGAAGCTGGGCATCACGCCGAAGCGTGCGCCGATCTCCTTCGCGCCGGTCTTGAACAGGATCGCGCGGTCGGCCTGCTCGAGCGCCTCGCCGAACGCGATCGCGACCTCGTAGACGCCCGGGCCGGTCTCGGTGTGCAGGCCCTCGATCGGCACCCCGAACAGCGGCATCTCGTCCATCAGCGCCTTGAAGAACTCGCGCTTGTGGTTCATGCGCAGCAGCGAGTAGCCGAACATGCCGGGCGTGATCGGCTCGGGGCCGACGCCGTTCTTCGCGGCCCAGCTCTGCGGCGTCTCGGCGAAGTTGAACCACTCGAACTCCATGCCCGTCAGCACCTGCACGCCGAGCTTCCCGGCGCGCTGGAGCACGCGCTTCAGCGTCTGGCGCGGGCAGATCGGCGACGGGTTGCCGTCGGCATCGACAAACTCGCCGAGGAAGAACGGCACCCCGTCGTCCCAGGGCACGGTGCGGTAGGTGTCCAGGTCCAGGCGCGCGAGCGCGTCGGGGTAGCCGTGCTGCCAGCCGGTCAGGCGGGCGTTGTCGTAGCACTGGTCGCCCGCGTCCCAGCCCAGCACCACGCTGCAGAAGCCGAAGCCGCCACCGGGGTGCGGCTGCGCGGCGCCGAAGAACTTGTCCTTGTGCAGGTACTTGCCGCGCAGGATGCCGTCGATGTCGCTGACCGCGACCTTGACCTTGCCGCTGCCGCCGGCGCGCACCGCCTGCAGTGCGGGGTGTTCCTTGCCTGACTGCTTGCTCCCCACCGTCGCTCCCCAAGGATGGCCACGGGGTAGAGGATAAGCCGCGGCGCCGCGGCGTGTGGCGCGGCGCCGCGAAATCGCGGCGGGCGCCCGGCCCCGCAAACGTCACGATAATGGGCCGGGGTGGCGCCGGCCATCGCCGCCACGAGAAAGGATTTCGCCGCCCGATGATCAACCTGCTGAACCTGCTGGCCGCCATCGCGTTGCTCGTCTGGGGCACGAACATCGTGCGCACCGGCGTGATCCGGATCTTCGGCGAGAACCTGCGCAGGTTTCTCGCCAGCAGCCTGAGCAACCGCTTCAAGGCGGTGCTCGCCGGCATCGCAGTGACCGGGCTGGTGCAGTCGAGCACCGCCACCGCGGTGATCATCTCGTCGTTCGTCGGCAGCGGCCTGGTCGGCATGACCGCGGGCCTGGCCGTAATGCTGGGCGCCGAGGTCGGCAGCAGCCTGATGACGGTGGTGTTCTCGTTCGACCTGTCGTGGCTGTCGCCGCTGCTGATCTTCATCGGCGTGCTGCTGTTCGTCTCGAACGAGAAGAGCACCGCCGGCCGCTTCGGCCAGGTCTCGATCGGCTTCGGGCTGATCACGCTCGGGCTGCAGCTGATCGTCGCGGCGACGCAGCCGCTGATCGCCTCGCCGGCGATCCGCGGGCTGCTGGTCGCGCTGCCGAGCGACGTGTTCCTCGACATCATCGTCGGTGCGCTGCTGACGATGGCCTGCTACTCCAGCCTCGCGTTCGTGCTGCTGACGGCGACGCTCGCCGCCTCGGGCATCCTGCCGGTCACGGTCGCGCTCGGCCTGGTGCTGGGCGCCAACCTCGGCAGCGGCATCCTGGCGATGCTGACCAGCTCGGGCCCGCCGGTCGTGCGGCTGCGGCTGCCGCTGGGCAGCCTGTTGTTCAAGCTGATCGGCTGCGCGGTCGCGATCCCGCTGCTGCCGCGCATCCACGTGCTGCTGCAGGAGTACGTGCCGAGCGTGCACGCGCAGGTGATCGTGTTCCACCTCGGCTTCAACGCGATCCGCGCGGCGCTGTTCATCGGGCTGACGGCGCCGATGGCGCGCGCGGTCGAGAAGCTGCTGCCGGCACCGCCCGCACCGTTCGGGTCGACCCGGCTGCGCCACCTCGACCCGTCGGCGCTGGCGACGCCGTCGCTGGCGATCAGCTGCGCGGCGCGCGAGGCGCTGCACCAGGCGGACGTCGTCGAGACCATGCTGAACGGCATCCTGCCGGTGCTGCGCGACAACGACCTCGCGCTCGCCGAGCACCTGCGCAACATGGACGACACGGTCGACGAGCTGTACTCGGCGATCAAGTTCTACCTGACCCAGATCTCGCGCGAGGCGCT
>JAYSLR010000613.1:0-2250 GCA_043725365.1 Rhizobacter sp.
TGCCGAGATCGGCGCCTCGGCGATGTCGGTGACCAGCGCGACGTTCTCGCGCGCGGTGAGGCTCGGAATCAGGTTGTAGAACTGGAACACGAAGCCGACATGCTCGCGCCGGTAACGCGTCAACGCTGCGTCGTCCGCGGCGATCAGATCGTGGTCGAGGTAGCTCAGGCTGCCGCTCGTGGCCACTTCGAGTCCGCCGAGGATGTTCAGCAGGGTCGACTTGCCGCTGCCCGAGGGTCCGAGCATCACCACGAACTCGCCCTGCGCGATGTCCAGATCGACATCGCGCAGGGCGATCACTTCGACATCGCCGGCGTGGTAAATCTTGCCCAGCCCGCGGGCGCAAAAGACGGATCGTGGTACAGAACTCACCATCTTTGCATGGTGGCTCATGGTGACCTGCGGCGATTGCGCTGGGTCAAATGCGCGCCCGGCGGCGGCTTGGATCAGAGGACGCGCTAGCCCCGCGGAGCTACCGCATCGGTGCACCACCGACAGGGATTCGGGAAGTGAACGCTTCGAGGTCGTCGAGGACCCACCGGTGCTCCCGCGACTGCGCGCATCCCGATCGGTTGCCGGCCGGGATGCGCCACGCCGACCGGGGCGGCGCCAGCCTCAGCTCACCGGCACCTCGGTCGCGCCCGGTGTTCCCTGGAGCTTCACAAGCGCCTTGACGGCGGTCGGGGATGCCGGGTCCGGCACCGTCAGCAACAGGATGTCCTGGTTGCTGGCGAAGCTGAGCCGGCCTCGGAACAGCACCGTCTTCGTGCCGGCCGCGGTGATCGTGAGCTGGTAGGTGCCGCCGGGAATGTCGGCCGAATCGCTGCCCGACACCGGCCCGGCTGCACCGAATGCGGTGGCCGCGATCAACGGGTTCACGCCGGGCGCGGTGATGTCGGTCGCCGGCGCGTTCATGTACACGTCGACATTCGCGGCGTTGTACGAGGCGTTCATCAGGCGCAGGTGGGTGCTGTCGCTCGTCAGCGGCTTGTTGTAGGGGTCGACGATCAGCGACACCGTGTTCGCGCTGCCCGAGGTGGAGTACGCAACGACCGTGTACTTCGTGCCGCGCTGCGGATCGATGCTGACGCTGCCGAGGCTGGTGCCGCCCGCGGCCGGCTTCACCGACCAGTCGTCCACGCCCATGTTGACGTCGAAGTAGTCCGATGCGAACTCATAGGCCACATTGGTGGCGTCGGACTGCGCCGTGCCGGCGCGGTAGAGCGTGAGGTTCGCAGCGATCGGCGCGGCGTGGACGAAGCGCACGGCGGGGTCGGCGACATCGAGTCGGTCGGCGGTGTCGCCGCCGCCGCAGGCGGCCAGTGCGGCCAGGGGCAGGCAGGCGAGCAGGAGTTTGTGGATGAGTTTCATGGACTGTTTCGCTTCCGCGGAGTGGACGAAACAGACTGTAGAAGCCGCGCGCGTGTCGGCCTGTCGGCGAGCCGGGTCAATGCGGGTGGGCGATCGGCCGGTTCGGCTGTCGGACAACTCCGCAGGGCGTTTCGCGCCGTTACGTCGTGCGGCGCGCGGCCCGGGCCTTGTCGAGCAGGCCCCGAAGCGCGGTACCGTCGATCAGCCGCACGTTGCATCCGGGTGCAAACGCGATCGCCTCGCGCGCGAAGCGGCCTTCGGTGAGCACGAAGCCGCCGCTCGCCCCGCGTGCCGTCATCGCGCGATGCACGGCCTGCACCGCGTCGACGCCGACCTTGGCGGTCTTCCAGTGCTTGCACTGGACCAGGAAGGTCTCGCGTTCGCGGCGCAGCGTCAGCTCGCCGCCGCTGTCGGCGCTGCCGCGTGCGCTGTCGAGGATCTGGTAGCCCTGCAGGCGGAAGGCCTCGCCGACCAATGCCTCGAACTCGCGCCACGCGGCTCGGTCGGGGTTCGCGGCGGGCGCCTTCGCGGGGGCCTTGTTCGCGGCGCTTGCGAGTTCAGGCGTGCGCGAGTGCCGCCAGAGCCACAGCGCGCCGGCCGCGGCCGCACCGACCACCAGCAGATAGGCGCTCGCTTCGTAGAGTCGGCTCAGCATCGTCAGCAGCCGCGACGGGTTGACTTGTTCGATCGGCTGGCGGTGCGCATGAAGGGTGTAGCCATCGGTGTGCGTGAGGCTGCAACGCGATGGAGACCACTGTAACGACTGGCCGGCGTGCCAGTGCGTTCGCGTGCGCGCAATGCGTCACGCGCAACGTCTTCGCCGCTATCGGGGCGTCGATGGGCCCGTCTTGGCTTTCGTGAAATAACTGTATATATTCA